>NZ_MJUW02000100.1 GCF_001753675.2 Candidatus Brocadia sapporoensis
CCTAACTATTCTGAGAAAATATTCTCTCTCACCATCCGTTTCGCTGAATAGTTACAAATTAATTCTCAATAAAGACAAATGTTTGTTTTTTCATTATAGGGAATCTTTAAAAGATATACAATAATTATAGCATTTCCTCGTATTAACGTGTCACCTCTGACGAGTCTTGATAAATTCGCGGTACGACGCTATCACTGGCACATCTGCCTCTGCCCAGTCGAGCGCAGAAAGTTCCCGGGGAGTCAACCAGGCAAGCGCTGCGTGTTCATGAAGTGTGATGTCACCGGAGATTATCTTACAAATGAACGGATGGAGTGTGACAGAAAATACCTGGTAGTTATACGTTACCGGGGACAGAGGATGACCGATAACGGCTTCTATGCCCAGTTCTTCCTGCAACTCGCGCCTCAGACATTCTCTAAGGCTTTCTCCATCATGTATCTTGCCACCAGGAAATTCCCATTTGAGCGGCAAACTCATCGATTTGCTCCGCTGTGTTGCAAGCACCTTCCCTTCCCTCTCAATGATGGCACAAGCGACCTGAATCGGTTTCATGAAAAAGTTAAATCTGTTGGATCTGAGGAGGAAATACAAAAATCGAAATTCCTGCAAAGCACGTTACTTGTATCCCAATTTATATAGTTTGCTTTTATCTTTCCGCCACTTCTCCATAACCTTTACCCGAAGTTCCAGGTATACCTTTCTGCCGATCTGTTTTTCAATCTCTTCCCTGGCAACGAGTCCGACCCGCCGGATTGCCATACCGTCTTTGCCAATAATGATACCCTTCTGGGAATCACGTTCTACGTAAATAATGGCTTTAATATAATCCTTTCCTGTCTCCCGTTCTTTGAACTCTTCGATCTCAACTGTGGTGGAGTAGGGGATTTCCTCTCCGTAAAACTCAAAGACCTTCTCCCGTATAATTTCGGAAGCGAGGAATCTATCATTATAGTCGGTCATGTAATCCTCAGGGTAGAAGGGTTCCCCCTCGGGCAAATATTTCACAATAAGTGTCAGCATAAGATCAAGATTGGTTTCCTTCAGGGCTGAGATTGGCACAATCTCGGCAAATTTGAATTGTGTATCATACGCAGCAATGATAGGGATCAGGCTGTCCTTTTCCACCAGATCTATTTTATTAATGGCCAAAATCACCGGGATATTCAGGCGCAACAACTTTTCAAGGATTTCCTTGTCTGTACTGACTGGAGGCGCAAAGGGCTCCGCTATCAACAGGATCACATCTGCATCTTCTACCGCTTCGTAAGCAGATTTCACCATATATTTCTGTAATTCGTATCTTGGTTCCATAATGCCGGGGGTATCATAAAAGACGATCTGATAGTCTTCCCGGGTCAATACGCCCATGATTTTTTTCCTGGTTGTCTGGGGTTTGTTCGTAACGATGGATAATTTGCATTCCATAAAATCGTTAATCAGAGTCGATTTCCCCACGTTTGGTTTGCCCACAATGGCCACATAACCTGCTTTAAAATTTCTTTTTTCTGACTGCATGAATATTTACCCCAAAATCAAAATTGCTTGCATACAACGGTTAACTTCGATTATCATTTACCATATTATATGAGTAAGGTTAGTGATAGATACCCGCATTCTAAACTTTATAGAACGTTGAATCAAGTGTTTTAGTGATGACTGCATACTCGAAAAAAGAGGAGGTTTGTTCCTTGGAAGAGGGTAAACAACAATCGATGCCCGCATCAGTTCAGGGGCTTTATCGTGAGAAAAAAAGGCTGGATATCAGGAAAACAGGTAAAAACAAAAAGAGATGGCTTAACTCTCTAAGGCTGCGTTGGTCTATACAAATAGCATTTTTTATTGTGGTGATCGTGATCGGGTGGCAATTTTACACCTTTGTAAAATACTGTGAGTCCGGTGGAAAGGGGTTTTATATGCCAAGACCTCCCGGGGTTGAATCTTTCCTGCCGATCAGCGCCCTTATGGGTACAAAATACTTTTTCGGAACGGGGAAGATTAATTCCATTCACCCCGCGGGCTTTGTCATTTTCGGGACACTGCTCCTTACGGCCCTATTTTTCAGGAGGGGTTTCTGCGGCTGGATTTGTCCTATTGGCACCATTTCTGAATGGGAATGGCGTCTGGGAGATTGGTTTTTAAAAAAACTGCCACAACGGGTTTCCTCCTTAATGAGAAATATCCCCACCCGGTTCACGGCAGGCCTGAGTCTTATCTTTACCCCCATTATTGCCTTGCTGATTGCCGGGGTTATAACCATGGAATCCTTCAAATACCCCTTGTTTCGGTATCTGACCCCAGCCTATGTCCTGGCAATGGTATTACCCTTTGTGATTCCAAGAAAAATCTGGCCGGATAAAGTTAACGACATACTGGCAAGGGCATGGAAATTTTCAATCCTCGCCTTTTTTATCCAGGTTGTTATTATCAAAATGCCTATTGCACAATTGGAGATGTTATACGCCCGCGCACCTTTTATGCGTGTTGCAGATATTAAAATGCTCAAATTTTTCACAAACATGTCCGGTATGGCTTTATCCGTCATCCTGACCTTTCTTATTATATCTCTGATTAACAAAAACTATTGGTGCCGTTTCTTCTGTCCGTATGGCGCTTTGTTGGGTATTATTGCATATGCAAGTCCTATGAGAATTACCCGTGATACGGGGAAGTGCATCGATTGCGGGAAATGCACGAAGGCATGTGCCATGCACATCCTTGTTGAGAAGAAAATACACGTTCTGACCCATGAATGTGTGGCCTGCTACGACTGTGTCAACGCATGCCCGGTAAACGGGGCACTCGATATGAAACTCATCGGCGACCGGAAAAAGATTCGTTACGGGCTTTATGCCATTATGATCGTTGGCTTGTACGTTGTCATAACAAACACGGCACGCGCAACAGGGCACTGGTACACGAAGATATCAGACGCCGAATATATCAAGCGGATATCGGAACTCGACAGCCCCAAATACCTTCACAAGGAAGGCCAGTTTGAGACAGAATAAAAAACTTAAAGACAGATTATGTGCTATCAAATGAAAATATCTGTATTTAGCAGTTTTGTTTTTTTTTCCATGATCATGTCTGGTTGTGCAACCTATAAAACTGCCGTTTTAAAAAAACCGGTTTGGGAGGATACTTCAGCCATTCTGGCAAATATCCAGGGGGAAAGACAAAATCTTACGGTACAGCAGATCAGGGATATCTTGATTTCCACGAGTTCCAGACTTACCGGTTTTCGCGCAAATATTGACTTAGCCCTTACGACACCAGACGCCAAAGTCCCTGTCCGCTGTACGGGACTGATCTTATATCAAAGTCCCAGGAGTTTACGGGCAATAGGCGCTAAGTTTGCAACAACGTTGTTTGATATGTCTTCCGATGGCAACAGGTTCTGGTTGTACATCCCTCCGGAAAACCTTGCATACACGGGTGAGTCCAATACCTTTCACAAGATTGAGGTGCTTGGCATCAGCATCTTCCCCGGTGATATGGCAAGCTTGTTTAATTACCGGGAAATTTTGCAAGGGAAACAGCCTACCATGGAAACCTGGCCTGCATATTGGCTGCTCCATATGCTCGAAGTGGGGAATGAGGATGTGAATCTGAAAGGAAATCTCATGATTGACAGGGTCAATGCGGAGGTTGTTCGCTGTGAACTGTTTAATCCGGACGGTTCGGTTCGTCTAGAGGCGGTATTTACTAATTACACAACGCAGAACGAATGCCGGATACCACAAAAGATTGATGTTCGCTGGCCGACATATAATACAACTCTTAGTATAACGTTTTCTCATATTACCGTAAATGGCGTAATCGACCCAAAACTCTTCACCCTTTCAATTCCTGAAGAGACGCAAATCATTACCTTAAACTAGTGTGGCGTTTCACAAAAATGACTACATATGTTATTGTCATTGCGAGCGACAGCGAAGCAATCTTAAATCTTTTGTAAACAACAGATTGCTTCGTCGCTCCACTCCTCGCAATGACATTTGCTTGTGTATAGGTTTTTATGAAACGTTATGCTAGATCCCTTCGCCATTTTCGAGTTCCGTAATCTTTCCCACCCGACGGGCATGTCTTCCACCCTCAAAGGGGGTTTCTAACCAGAGCTTGACTTTTTGTTCCAGAAGCTCTTCGTCAACAATATCAGCACCAATGCACAGCACGTTAGAATCGTTGTGCCGCCGGCTCATCTCTGCCGTATAAAGGTTATGGCAGCATGCAGCCCGCACACCTTTTACTTTATTCGCTACCAGGGACATACCAATTCCCGTACCACAAACCAGTATCCCCCGCTCGCATTCTCCTGACCCAACGGCACGGGCAGCATATAAGCCGTAGTCCGGGTAATCTACCGATTCGTTATTTTTATTTGTCCCAAAATCCTTCACTGTGTAACCTAACTGGGTAAGCATGCTTGCAATATGCTTTTTAAAATCGAAACCTCTGTGATCTGATGCCAATGCAATCTTCATGACAATAGTATCTTCTTAAAAATGTTCTTTTCGTTTAAAAATAAGAAAACCCTTTTTTGAAACTCTGCAAACGACTCTGTGTTTCATTGTGAGACAAAACCGGCGCTCGCAGAAAACAACTCGCTTTTCTGCACCGTATAGCATTACCACAGAAAATCTCTTTTTCTTATTTATAAGGCAGGTTAACCGCCTCCCGGTTGACATCCTGCTTGTCCTACCGACAGAGGGGAACTTGGTTGTGGCTATGCTGCACAATGCAACAATATTACACTCTCGCAAAAGTATTTTCAAGACAACTTCGTATCATTGTCTCTGAAATAATACCGGGTCGGATGATCTCAAAGCCTTCGTCCTTCAGCTTCAACACCGTAGAAGGCGAACGAAAGCGTGTCGAACCGCCATCGAGAATGACATGAATCTTCCCCTTGAAGTCCATTAATACTTGTTGTGCATCGGTTGACGGTGGGTATCCGGAAATATTTGCACTTGTGGTAACAATCGGTATTTTTGCTGTGCGGATCAAATCCCTTGCTGCCGTGTCATCGGGAAACCGTATACTAATATCTGTCCCATTCTTTAAAGGGAAAACAATAGCTAACGGACCCGGCCAAAAAAATTTTATCAGTTTCCTTGCCGTACTGGAAAAATGATCGACGTACTTTTTCACATCATCAGCGTCTGCAATCATCAGGGTAAGTCTCTTTTCTTCGACCCTTTTCTTTAGTTTATAGATACGTTCAACGGCTTTCGTATGATCACGACACGTGCCTAATCCGTATACCGTTTCCGTGGGGAAGGCAACCAGTTCCCCTTCCCGCAGCGCACAAGCAGCCTTTGCTATGTGATCTGAGTAAAGATTTTGATCTTTTAAGTTCAGTACTCTCGTTTCCATCACCACAACCTAACCAGCATGAGCCGGGAAAGATTATTAACACCCATAAGCTACCTTTATCGTTTCAACAAGCAAACGTTTCTCATGAAGCTCTATAATTTATTTGTTCGGTTACGTTCGGGTTAGTCGTCCGAAAATATACTGATAATGTAATTGTATAGGAATTTTCATTTTATTTAAGCGGGTTACCGTGTGGCGCTGACAAACGTTGTTTGTCCGTGTGATATATTCCAAATCCGTGCGTATACTTAAACACCATGGACAAACAAGATGAAGTCCATGCCACTCTGTAACCGAAGACATAACTTGAATAGTTTAAATTCTGCGTATCAATATTGCAACTTCTTTTATACCTTGACAATAAATTACAAAATTTGGTAGAGTTTGATGCATGAAACGAAAGACTCTTAAACTGCCCTGTTTATTTGTGATTTTCAGTGTCCTCTCTGCCTTCATTTCCCAAAGCAATCCTTCGCTCTTTTCCGCAGAAACGGTCATGGGTATCGATGAAATTGTACCAGGCATGAAAGGATACGGTAAGACCGTTTTCACCGGAGACCGGATTGAAATATTTAATGTCGAAGTATTGGGTATCTTACGAAACTGGGAAGCGAAGAGCAATATGATTCTGATCAGGATGTCGGGAGGTCCTCTGGAAAAATCAGGGATTATTGCCGGTATGAGCGGCAGTCCGGTTTATATCAGAAGCCGGCTCATTGGAGCCGTTGCCTATGGATGGAGCTTCGCAAAGGAACCGATTGCAGGAGTTACCCCGATTCACGAAATGAAAAGCACTCTCCTCGATATACCGCCGCAAGAAAATAGCGCCTTGCCAGTCACGGCAGAGTGGGACATCCCCGCCTTTTCTCAGAATGGGTGGCTAACAAAACCGGCGGCAACTTCGATACCGCTGGAATCAGCGAACCACGATGCTGGGAAAATAACGCTCACACCAATTCTCTCCCCATTAGTAGTATCTGGTGTTGAAAACGATGTTTTGCAAAGAATGCTGCCACTCTTTCATACCTATGGATTGTATCCTGTTCAGGGAGGAAACTATGATTTTTGTCCCGATAACCCGGAAAAGAGCAAGCTTGTTCCTGGGGCATCCGTAGCCGCCATTCTTATCAGAGGCGACCTGAGTGCAGCCGTTGTTGGAACGGTAACTTATGAGGAAGGAGATAACATCCTCGCCTTTGGGCATCCTTTTCTACAGACGGGAAATGCAGACCTTCCCATGGCATCAGCCTACGTTTATACAGTCCTCAGCAGTCAGTCGAGTTCTGTAAAAATGGCGTCACCGGTAGAAATCGTTGGCCGGATACATCAGGACAGGAGGTCCGGAATTGCCGGTATTCTTGGTGAGTCATCACGGATGATACCTTGCCGTGTTGAAGTGGAAGGTTCGCAGAAACTCACATACAATTTTGAGATCGTGGATAATAAACTTTTAACCCCCAGCCTCATCTTAATGGCCGCCCAGAGCGCTGTGTTATCCACAGAACGCAAGGTGGGAGAGAAATCGGTACATATAAAACTGACAACCCACCTTGAAGGCTACGAAAACCCTGTTGTTATCGAAAATGTTTTTTATGAACTTGACCAATCATGGTTTTCTCTGAACCATATTGTTCAGCCCTTTACGATGATCATCAATAATCAGTTTCGGGAGATACACCCAACCAGGATCGATCTGAAAGTCACGGTATTAGATACCCGGAAAACTGCCTATATCGAATCAATCCGGGTAGATAAGAAACAAGTAAAAGCCGGTGATACCCTTCAGGTTGACGTGTGCCTGAAACCTTTTACCGGAGAAAAATTTTATCAAACGGTACTTATGCATATTCCCGAAGATACCCTTCCCGGAAGTATGTTAAACCTTACCGCCTGTGACGCTACTTATGGTCAGGCATTGAATATTGGGCGGTCTGCAGGGAAGTATTTTCCCACGAACTTTGAACAACTCGTACAATATGTCGAAAACATGGAGCGAAATAATAATCTTATGGTACGGATCCTGCTGACAAAAAAGGGTATTACTTATAAGGGAGAGGGGTTCCCATCGCTACCAGCATCTATGCTTTCGATTATGAGTTTTTCCAATTGCAGCGGGATTGGCCCTCTCTCTGACGAAGTAGTGTCCCGCGTGCCGATGAAATACGTGTTAAACGGAAATCAAACGATCCCCATTTCAGTTAAATAAAAGGACGCAACATGAAAGGCATTGCGGTAAAAACAATCTGTACACTATTTTTCCTCATCCTCCTCAATCCTTACGCCTTTAGTACTACAACGAACACGTGGACGCAATCGACAGAATCTGATTTTAGTAAGGGCACGATTCAGGGTGTCTCTATCAATAATAAAGGCGAAATCTGGCTTGCTCCGGTAATCAAGACTGTCACGGGGATAAAAGGCGCTTTTGTCTGGTCAATGGCCACAGATTTACAAAACAACGTGTTTGTTGGTACGGGCGACCCGGGCACCGTTTATCTGATAAAGGACGGTTCAGAGGCTGTGGAGATTTTCAGTTCTCCGGAACTATATATTCAGAGCCTTGTCGCGGATACATCCGGCAATCTCTATGTAGGAACAGCACCCAGGGGTATCATTTATAAGATAAATAATCATGGAGATGCTTCCGTATTTTGCAGCTTGCCGGTACCCTATATATGGGATATGTCTATGGACAACAACTCTAATCTCTTTGCCGCCACGGGAAATGACGGCATTCTGTTCAAAATATCTCCGGACGGCAGGCCGTCCGTTTTTTTTAATTCCCCTGAGACCAATCTGCTGGATATACTGCACGACCGGTATGACAATATCTATGTTGGCACAGAACCGAATGGTTTGGTATATAAAATAACCCCATCCGGACAAGCGCAGGTGATCTATGATGCAAGCGAAAGTGAGATCCATTGCCTTTCGATGGATTCCGCAGGTAATATTTACGCCGGCACGGCTTCGGGTACCCAGGCACAAATACCTGTGGTTCCGGTTTCCCAGCCGCCCGTACAGGCCGGAGCTATTACCGCTCTTTTTAAAGAAGAAAAATCATGGGATTTGAACCTCCCGGAAGAACTCCCCATGGCACAACCGGCACCCGTGCAACAACAAAAAACAGTATTGAAAGGTATCGATGCGCCACCGAAGTCCACAGGTCTTCCTACAGCATCAAACTACGTCTATAAAATCAACCAGGAAGGACTTGTACAAAAAAAACTGGAAACGAGCCAGGCATTTATCCTTGGTATGTCCTTTGATGCGCAAGACAACCTGTATGTGGTTACAGGGAACACCTCAGGAGTGTTCAAAATCTCCGGCGATGAAAGTGCAAGCAGTCTGGTGCACCTAGAGGAGGTACAGGCGCTGTGCTGCCTCAATACCGGTAAAAATGAACTCTATTTTGGCACAGGTAATATGGGAAGAGTTTATAAGATATCACCTTCATTTACGAAAGAGGGAAGTTTTCTGTCAAACGTGTTCGATACCACTGCGCCATCTAATTGGGGTTGTATTTATTGGGCAGGCATGCAGCCGGAAGGCACAAGACTCACCCTGTCCACCCGTTCAGGAAACGGAGAAAAACCTGATGCCACATGGAGTGGTTGGTCTGCACCCTATGAGGATAGCGGAGAAAGAATCACAAGCCCTCCTGCTCGCTTTATCCAATACAAAGCCATTTTGCAGACAAACAATAGCGATTTAACCCCTATGTTAAACGCAGTATCACTCGCATATCTCCCAAAAAATGAGCCTCCCAGGATAATCAGTTTTGGGATAGAAAAGGAATCTTCTCCCGCATCACAAAAACTACCGGAGACAAAAACGGACGGCAAGATAGAATCGAAGCCACAGGGAACTCCGGGACAAAAACCACATCATCAGGTTGCCCAGAAGAATATCCAGTGGGAGACGGAGGACCCAAACAACGACACGTTGCAGGTAACGATGTATTACCGGGGAGTTGAGGAAAAAATGTGGAAGATTCTCGATAAGAATACTCAAAAAAAGGGCTCTTGTATATGGGATACCTTACGTCTGCCTGATGGTAAATATCAGGTAAAACTCATGGTCAGTGATGACCCCGACAACCCACCCGAGACGGCCTTCAGCACGGAGAAAACGACCGAACCTGTGGTAGTTGATAACACAAGACCGGACATCAGGTGTTTGAACGCTGCGGTTGGGGCCGAGGGGAAATATGTCATTTCAGGCACCGCGAAGGACGAGTATAGCAAAATTGTAAAGATCCAATATACCATTGATGGACAGGAATGGATCCCGGCATTCCCTATGGACGGTATCTTCGACAGTCCTGAGGAATCTTTTCAAATTACCACCAGGCTCCTGACGCCGGGTGATTATACGTTAATCATCAATGCATTTGACGGTGAAGGGAATATCGGGATTGAAAAGGTGCTGTTTGAGGCGAAATGAGTGATGGCGCAAACCTTCACAGACATCCCAGGAAAAGAATTTTGCAGCAATTTTTTTAACGATACGGTTTTTTCTTTGTTTCCTTTTTGTCTTTGTGGTAGAGTATTGAAAATTCGGGGCGTGGCTCAGTTTGGCTAGAGCGCGACGTTCGGGACGTCGAGGTCGGAGGTTCAAATCCTCTCGCCCCGACCAACTTCATGAAGACCAGGGAATCATATTTCATGAAGAAGTCGGATGAGCCCCCTGAGACCAACCATCCCAATAGAAGTAAGAAAATTGTTCCTGCCTTAACAGGTTGTCCGAGAATATACCAATAAATTGGAATAAAAGACAAAGAAAATCATGCGTAAATGAAATGCGATCTATAAACAAGTCAGGAAACGTTTAAGATTTTTCCATCCAAATCATATTTTTGTATTTTCGTATGAAAAAGCACATGAAACTGTCCAAGGAGAGCTTGTTTTCCTTAGAAGGTTTTGTCAAGCGAAAAAAAATTCTCTCTGGCAAAAAATCGCAGATTTTTTGCTTCATCAAACGAAACACTTCTCTTGTTCGTCTTTTTTTTTAACCAACGGATGCCCCGACGATATTACACTTCATTTATCTGCCTGAGGGTCTCTTCATCCAACAACCTTATATTGTCCTTGATGCTCTGCATCGAAAAAACCTTTGCCTCTCCAAATGTCGTCTCAACCCCCATTATCTGCCTGATAAGTTTGTGGTGGTTGGCAAAATCCTCCAACCGGTCATAATCAGCATCTAACCCTAATCTCACCACCGACAACACCAAAATATGCCATAAATCCATCCCATATCTTCCCGTCTTTTTCTTCCCCTTCGTTACCTTCGTCTCTAATATCCGGAATACCTCCTCGTTCAACTCCGCTGTAACATAGATATGTTGCAATGCCCTCAGTATCGGTGGTAGTTCATCTCGACCCTTTCGTGGCAGTTTTACTTCAGAAATAGATATGACTCCAAGTTGCCTTTGCTGCTCAAATACTTCGATTAACTCAGTACAGGTCTCTTTCTCATGTTCTATCGAATGTCCTTTGGCTGACGTGTTAATGAATCGAATTTTTACACTCTTTATACCCAGAATCCCTTTGTTTTCGCCTTATTTTACCACTTCTCCCAACTATTTTCAATGCCCTCCATTAACGATTTCCTCCTGCTTCTCCTTATTTTACCAGGCTTGGGAGTGTTTCCGTTCAAACACTAATTAGCACAAACACGTTTATATCCAAACGGACAAATGCTTTTCCCCTGCTTTTCAGAAAAATTGTTACGCTAAAAGACAAATTTCTTTCCACGAGGAATAACGAGAAAATAAAATCCTCAACTCAGGAAATTAAAAACAAAGGCACCTCTTACAACAATCATTCTGCCTGCGTGTAATCAATTTGGGTGTAGCGAGGAGTAAATAAAAATCAGGATGGTGTTTTGAGATAGACCAGCGCCTTATCATCGTTGTATGAAATTAATTCCGCATGCCGTCCCCAGTCGATAAGGATATCCAACTGTTTTTCTGCATCACCTTCAGGGAATTCCGACTCTAAAGCGTCATAGATTATATCCCAATTCAAGGCACGGTTTTCTGAATTGTTTAGCATGGTCATTAGCCAGCGCATCAAAGGCACGCGCCGGATGCGTGCAGCAAAAATTTCCTTTCGCGCCTGAATACTGGCTTCGGCAAAGGTTTCGCCGAGTGACGTCAGGGTAATATCGCCTTTTTCAACGTAGACAAAACCCAATATTTCAGCGGCCTCGGTAAGACTAAGGAGGTGGTCGGAGTTAACGCCTAATTCATGCGGAAGGCGGTAAATATCAAAACGGTTTTCCGGAAGTTCGGAAAGTTGCTCTAATAGCCCCGCTAAGTCTGTGATTGTAACATTTGGCAGTGAACGGGTACGGCCTTGTTCGCCCGGGGCAACCCCAAGTTCTATGGTTTCGGGTTCCGTCTGCCCTGCAAGTATGCTATAAACCCTATCCATAACTTTTTGAAATGCTTCCGATTTGCGTTGCCGGGGATGTTGCAGCCCTACCTTCACTTCGGCAACGATTCTCCCTGGCTCTTTATCCATGACTACAATCCGGTCAGCCATGAATACGGCTTCTTCGATGTTATGGCTAACCATAAGGATGGCTTTGGTGGGAATACCACCGCCTGTCCAAAGTTCCATAAGTTCGCTTCGCAAGGATTCGGCGCTTAAGACATCTAATGCGGAAAATGGTTCATCCAGGCAAAGCAATTCAGGTTCTACTGCCATTGCACGCGCAAAGCCGACTTTTTGGCGCATTCCACCCGACAATTCCCGTGGGTAAGCAGTTTCAAAACCATTCAAACCGACCCGGTCAATCAGGTCCGTAGTACGCGCTGCCCGAACATTAGAAGGGATGCCGCGCGCCTTCAATGCCAAATCTACATTTTCAAATACACTCAACCAGGGGAATAAGGCAAAGGATTGAAAGACTATTGTTGCATGCGGATTGACACCATTCACCGGCTGTTCCCGATAAAGTACCGTTCCCTTAGAGGGGCGTTGCAAACCCGTTATAATTCGTAATAAAGTGCTTTTCCCACAACCCGAAGGTCCAAGCAGTGCCACAAATTCACCTTCGTAAATGGTAAGGTTAACATCCTGCACAGCAGTGAAACGGCGCTGCCCACTGGCGTAAGTCTGCTGGACATGACGCAGTTTCAGTAATGCATTGTAAGTATGATTAATTGCCATGGTTACCCCATTCGATATTTTTCATCAGCGAGTTTATAAAGTCTCCTCCAGAAGAGGCGATTGATTAGTATCACGGCTAAAATCATGCTCAGAGTGGAGGCCAGAAGCAAGGGATAGTCTCCTTTTGCGGTTGCTTGCGAGATGAGCGAACCTATGCCTGTTGCAAACAACGTCTGCCCGCCAAAGTTAACATACTCTGCCACGATGCTGGCATTCCATGCGCCGCCGCTAGCTGTGATTGCTCCCGTGATGATGAAAGGAAACAGTGCTGGCAAAATAAGCGTACGCCATGTTTCCCAGCGCGAAAGTTGCAATATGGAAGTTGTGTTTTTCAGGTCTTGAGGAATAGCGCTTGCTCCTGCAATGATATTAAAAAGCAAATACCATTGTGTACCCATTAACATGAGGAAGACGGCGGCTATATTCAGTCCGCCTGTTACGTCGATGAAGATAAGCAGTATGATGGGAAATATAGCGGTAGCCGGTACTGCCGCTGTTACCTGCACAATGGGCTGGAGTATTGCGGCAACACGGCGATTTGTTCCGATTGCGACACCGACGGGAATGGTCCACAACAAAGCAATAACCAGCGATAAGCTCACGCGCAAAAATGTTGCAAAAGCGCCAATCCCAATTTGTGCCCATTGGGTTGACGGTATTAAAACCAACATGAGCACGGCCCGATAACCGCCGTACAGCAAAAGGCCACCAGTAAGCGAATAAAAAATGCCTATCTTCCAGTTGCGTTTCGATGTTTTAACTTCTGTGTATAACCTCATTGGTGCACGACGAATGATCCAAAGGTCAAATTGCTCGTTTACTTTGAGAAGGACGGAACGTATCCACAGAAATAAGCGGGAAGTATGTACTGCGTCGTAAAACCAGGATGTCGGTGGCTGGTCACTCTCTACCATTTCAACTTTGAAGCGGTCTGACCAAGCCAGAAGCGGACGCCAAACGAATTGGTCAAGCGCTACGATCGTAAAAATTAAAGCGGCTAAACCAAGAGCAATGCAGTAAAAATTACCCTGATTAGAGGCTTCCTGAAGATATGCGCCTAAACCAGGCAGACGGAAATCTTTTGACCCAACGGTAAAGATTTCTGACGCCATGAGGAAAAACCAACCGCCCGCCCAGGACATAACGCTGTTCCAGATAAGTCCAATCATCGCAAAAGGCAATTCCAGTCGTTTAAAACGCATCCATGTGTTTAAGCGAAAAATGGAACTTGCTTCGAGCAGTTCCCTTGGAATTGTAGTAAGCGATTGATACCAGCCAAAAGTCATGTTCCACGCCTGACTGGTGAATATTAATACGACAGCCGCCAATTCTGCTGCAACACGCTCGGGCAAGATAGCACTTAACCCCAATAAAACAATCGGCAGGAAGGAAAGGATTGGTACACTCTGTAAAACATCCAGCAGAGGCATAAGGACAGATTCTGCGTGACGATTGTAAGCCGCGATGCGCCCGTAAGTGAGTGTAAAGAGCAACGAGAGGATATAAGCCCCAAACATTCGGCCCACGGAAAGCAATGTGTACCAAGGCAAGGCAAAAGGATTGAGTGAAATTTGCGGACCTTCAATAATGAGCGGCGAATCAAAGGAAAGTCGCGCTCCCCCGTAAAGCAGCACAGCCATTAACAAAATAACAATTACATCTCCCCATGTAAAAGGGCGCTTTATACGCTTTTTCGGTGGTAAGGTGTTTTGAAGTAGTCCCATATTCTTCTCCAAACTAGAACCCAGCGCCATTGGTACGCAGGGCAGAAGATCGATTTGCTTTGGCAAAGCTGAATCAGCCTAATATTACCAGTTGGCTGGAATTTTGTATCGTGATGTGATCAGGGTTGGATAGAGAAATGGTATGCATATCTCTCCTTTGCTTTTCTTAAGATATCCAAAAACCTTCCTCTATCTTCATCGTCAAAGAACATTCTGTTCCTCTGATTGCCTCTTGGTGGGTATGACGAAAAACACATTCAAATTCCAATCATAACGATCTTGCTATAATCCTTCATTGTATCTATTCATCAGAGTTTATCAATGGAAATCTGAAGGTTTGATCGTATGTCGTATATATTATATGGCTAGCCCGACTTTCGCAATTCGCGTACAAGAGCGTTTGTTTTTGGGCAGGTACCGCCAGGAAATTTTTGATTAGTGTAGGGCGGATTTTCAAAAGGCCGCCTGTGAAAATTCTCAGCAAAAATCGGAGTTCTACGTCTATGTGGAAAGCCATGGCCATGTAGCCAGGGAGCGTTCCCGGCGTCGCCGCAGACTCAAGCGTCTGTGGGCAAGTCTGCACGGACTTCGCAATCGAAAGAGCATCACGCGTGATGACCTGCTGATGCATATCGGGGCGTTAAAGAAAGAAGCCGGGCGAGACTTTGGGCTGGTTCGTATCTCTCTCCCCAATCCGCAAGAACCGGTGAATGAGAACACGTTCCGGTTCCGTTTGGATCGAGAACGCCTGCGGCGAACGTTACGGCGTGAGGGACGCTATCGGCTTCGTTCCAACATGCAGGCCCCTTCGCCTAAAACCGTCTGAGAATCGTATCTACTTTTGATGCGTATTGAGCAGGCATTTAAGGATTTGAAGGGATCGCTTTCCATCCGTCCCATATGGCACCAATGGGAAAAGAGAATGGATGCCCATATTTTTGTTTCCTTTTTGGCTTTTTGTCTCTACACCACGTTGCGAAATCTTGCGCGTGGGCAAGCCACAGGGCTGATATCCGAAGCCATTTTGGAAAAAATGTCGAACATTCAAATGATTGATGTTCACTTACCAACCACGGATGGTCGTCGCATTGTCATGAGCCGCTATACACAGACAGAAAAGGATGTTTCTCTCCTTTTGGCACAATGGGGATTATCGCTTCCCGAACAACTGCCGCCCAAGATTTATGCATCAGGACAGATCGGGCTGTAGTGCCGACCTTTTTGTACGACCCCTTGAATTTGCTAACTTAGCGGCTTGTATACCCCCCCGAATTGCGAAGGTCGGGCTAGTGTCTGAACGAAAACTACCAAAAATATCATTTTGAGCGGAGCGAGAAATCTTTTGAGCATTGAAGTTGTTGGGTTTGAAGGTTTCTCCCTTCGGTTGAAATGACAAAAGTATATGTTTTCGTTCAAACATTAACTACTGCGGCTTTGTGGGAGACAGTCTGATGTTGTCCAAATTTAGCTATGCCGTCAGAAGGCTATGGCATAAATGGCTGAATTGGTGCAGCCGGAGGAAGGGCTTTGATTAGAATGAGTTTAAAGATCTGCTGAAAAGACGTACGTTGCCGAAACCCAGCATTGTGAAAGATTACAGCCGAATATATTCTTCTACTTAATGAATCTGTATGAAGAGCCGTGTGCAGGAATTCTGCATGCATCGTTCTGTGTGGAATGGCAGGAGTAATCCTGCCGTCTACTCGACTATAACCTCACTTTCCGATACAAAATTCAGAAAATATTTTCGATAAAATATCTTCTGTTGTAACGGATCCCAGCACCTCACCTATGGCATCTATTGCAGCACGTACGTCTAATGCAATAAATTCGTGGCTTTCATTACGCTGTGCCGATTCCACAGCACATTGAACCGATTGGAGAGATCGCTGAAGGGCATCCTTTTGACGCATACTCATGAGACTCGGAATAGCATCTATCCTGCCGCCAAGGATGGCCTCCAACAACAGCCCCTTCAATTTTTCCAATCCTTCACCGGTCTTCGCAGAAGTATATACAACAGGATACGTTGCAAGCTCCGGTGGCAATTCAAAATGGGAACTTGTTCTTTTTAGATCGGATTTATTGACTATGATAATCGTATTGGCAGTCAAGTTGTCCACCTTTATTTCCAGGAACTGTTCACTCAAATCGAGACTGCCGTCAAAAACAAACAATACAATCTGTGCCCTTTTCAGAATGGATTGCACCGTTTCTGTCAATCCTGCTATCTTATTATTTTTCGCGTCTTCCACTCCTGCCGTATCCGTCAATTTAAAACAAATCCCGCCTATCTCTAAGATATCGGTAACCACATCCCGTGTCGTCCCCGGGATATCGCTAACGATCGATCTTTTCTTCCCTAAGAGGGCATTTATCAGACTCGATTTCCCGACATTGGGTTTGCCATACAAAACAGTTTCAATCCCTCCCTGAGAAATCTTGCCGGTTTCTGATGGACGTAAAAGACGGGAAATGGCCGTTCTTAGCTCCTCTAGTTGCCGGATAATTTCATTCGCCGGTATCAACTCAATATCCTGATCTGAAAAATCAATAGCTGCCTCTATTTGTGCACACAGAGAAACTGCCTTGTCCTGTACCTGCCGGATCTGCCGTGATAGGTTCCCTGTTAATTGTGCAACCGCTGCTGTTAACTCAAGGTCTGTCTGTGCACGGATGATACGCATGGCAGATTCGGCCTGTGCCAGATCGATCCTTCCGTGTAAAAAGGCGCGTTTTGTAAATTCCCCCGGCTGTGAAAATCTGATACCGTTTTTCATTCCATTTCTTTCTGACAACAGAATGTCTAAAAGTATTTCCAGAAGCGGCGGAGAACCAATGGTATGAATTTCTACCACATCCTCTTTTGTGTACGAATGGGGTTTTTTCATAAGGTACAGGGATACAGGAATATTGATACGTTCCTTTGAAGAATGAATATATCCTTTTACCGAACTGTAGGATGGAATATCTTCTAAACTGATGTTTGTGGCTGGAGCAAAAAGACTTTTAACACATGGAATGGCTTCCGATCCGCTGATCCTGATGATTGCGTGAAATGATCTCCCCGAGGGTGTAGAAACAGCAACGATCGTATCCTGAATTTCTGGATACATAAAAGAATCCGGCGTGTTAGGTTCTTATCTTTTTAATGGTCTTTCGGATCACGATACCCTCGATAATACTGAATATGGTGCTTGTTGTCCAGTAAATCGTGAGTCCGGAGGGCATGTGATAGAGGATGAAAGCGAACATAATCGGCATAAACGACATCATCTTCTGCTGGGCTTGGGCCTGCGGGTCTGTTGCCGGGGCTTTTGGGGTAACCTTCATCTGGACAAAGGAAACTCCGGTCATAATTAATGGCAGGATATTGAGGGCGCTCCCAATGAAAGGAATGGTAAAGGGGAGCGTCAACAGGGTATCCGGCGCGGAAAGATCATTGATCCAAAACATGAAGGGCGCCTGTCTCATTTCAAAAGAAAGCTGCAGGGTGCGGAAGAGCGCAAAAAACACCGGAAGTTGCAAGAGCATGGGCAAACAACCGCTCATCGGGTTAACCCCATATTTTTTAAATAACAACATCTGCTCTTTTCCCATTTTCTGTTTATCATGCTTATATTTTTCCTTCAGCTGATTAATCATCGGCTGCAACTGCTGCATTCGAAACATAGAAACCTGACTTTTCCTGGTAAGAGGGAAAAGAATGGCTTTAATGATAATCGTTAACAGGATAATGGAAATACCGTAGTTGGGAATTACCCGATAAACGGCATTTAAAAATGCCAACAGCATCTTGCTGATTACAGTAAACCAACCGTAATCCAGAAGAACATCCAATGTCTCATATTGTTTCAGGATTTGCTCTTTTTTCGGTCCCATAAAATAGATATACCTGTGTCTGGCAGTCTCATGTGGTGGAATCCGAAATTTGTTCGTTTGTATCATTACCATAAAATCAGCGAGTTCTGCCTTTTCATTCGTAAGCACTCCTTCGGCATTCAATGCCTGCGCATTAACCGATGCAATCATATCGCTGGAGGCAGGCTGCAGGATCGTAGAGAAATACTTGTTTGTTGACCCGGCCCAGACAATACCAACCGATTCATTTTTAGAAGGTAATTCCTTCGGCGCCATCTTTAGTAGCTTTGTCCTTTTATTTCCCATATCCACTCCCAATACCGCCGCAATGTCCGTGGCAGGCACGCCTTCATGGGTGATCAGTGAGGATGCGATAATGCTGTATGATGCAGCGGTTTCAGCGTCGGTAGTATTTTCTAAGGCAACTTCCATACTGATATGATATTTGTCAGAAGGCATGGTAACGGTTTTAACAAGATTCATTTCTTTGTTTAGCTTGGTGGAAAATATGATCGTGTCTTTCCCCTGTTCAACGATCTGGTATCGCTGCCGAAAAAAATCCGGCTGCTGAAGAATGGCATCAATGGCAAGAGGGCGGTATTCTGTGTTCACGTCCTCTAATAAATCAAGGATCTTTTTTGCCCCTGCATCTTTGAAGTGTTTCAGTTGAATCGATTTGAGCGCCGCCCCTTCGTTCGTCCATACCGTTCTTACGAATTCATTTTCAAGAACGACTTCCTGAGTCGGAACATCCTTCTGAGGCTCAATAGTCTTCTGGTCTGGCAACGACCGGGTCGCTTCGGCAGTCTTTGCCTCCCGGCTTTTTTGCGGAACGATTTCTTCTGGTATTTCTTCGGCAACTTTAGCCGTTTTAGACGAGAGCAAGGGTAATATAAAGGGGTAATACAATATCATAGTTACCCCACAGATAGCCACCGCAATAATTGCCTTTTTATCCATGAATCTTTTTTGGTCCCTCCGGCAACTCAGCCTCATCAATGAGCATAACAGGAATATCGTCTCTTACCGGATATCGTCGCCCGCATGTGGTACACACAATTCTGTCACCTTCCAGACGGACATCTGTCTTGCAGAGAGGGCAAGCTAGAATATTCAGCAATTCTTCCGTAATCATTGGTAAATTCTCCAGGAAATTATCATAAGCGTTGCATGGTAACAAACTATCTCAGGAATTTCAAATTAAAACTACGATCTGAAAAATATGGTTTCTCTTCATGCGGAAACTTCCCAGTTGTTTTGTTCAATCAACTGTTCAGGAGAGATGGAAATATAAATATCTGCATAGTTTACCGGTTGTTCAATCTTAACTCTGTTGAGTCGAACCAGTTCCAGCAGGGCTAAAAAGAACCCGACAATCCGTTTTCTTTCACGCATTCCCTCAAAAAGTTCCGTAAAGGAAATCGAAGAATAAAGGCGTACCTTTTCGATTACATCATTCATATATTTCTTTATTGGAGTGTCATCATACGTTACTTTCGTGGATACATCAAGCGATAGCTGCTTCATGAGTTGAGAAAACCTTTGCAAAAGATCCCACACCCTGATACCCTCCAACGGCAGTTGCTCTCCTTTCTCTTCTGGCATTTCTATAATGGGCTCTCTGGGTATTCGTGAGCACTTTTTTTCCCACTCAGCAGCACGGTCAGCCAGGATAAACGTGCGCTCCTTGTACCGTTTATACTCCAGCAATTGTTTTACCAGAGATGACCGCGGATCTTCCACTTCATCATCATCTTCTTTTAATTCCGTACGGGGAAGAAGCATGTACGACTTCACATACATAAGCGTAGCCGCCATCACTAAAAAATCGCCAACAATGCTCATATCCAAAGACTGTAAGGCTTCTACGTGCTGTAAGTACTGATCGGTAATCCGTGCAATGGGGATATCGCAGATATTAACTTCCTCTTTTTTAATCAGGTACAAAAGCAAATCAAGGGGGCCGTTATAAACATCCAGATCTACTTTATATTCGTTTGTCATTTTGCGTACGCTGCGGATAATACGGTATAGAGAAGTTTTTTTCAGTTCACAGGGGGCAAATTTATACAAGTGCCTCTGCTCCCTTAAACTACAGTCCCGTAAACAATCTGAGAAAATACTGTATCGGTGGGCCAAGGATGGTGCTTAAAATCGGGATACCAGCATAATTCCCCATAATAATCAGCCCCAGCAGAATAAAAGGGCCGTAGCGCTCGATTTCCTTATATTTCTGCGCCATTGCATAGGGCAGCAAGCCTTCAAGGATGTGAGAACCATCGAGAGGAAATAAAGGAATCATATTAAAAAATGCCAGCGAAAGATTCATAGCAATCCCCGACAGAAGCAAATTAAATAAATTGATAGATACGTTCATCGGTATGAACGTTGCATTACGCAGAAGTTGAAAGACGACACCAAATAAAAAAGCAGAAACGAAGTTAGAGGCAGGGCCTGCAAAGGACACGATCATGTTATCCCGGCGGGGGTTCTTAAAATTATAAGGATTGATGGGAACTGGCTTGCCCCACCCAAAACGCGCAAAAACAAAACACAATGCCCCAAGAATATCGATATGAGCAAGGGGATTGAATGTCAACCGTCCCTGAAGCCTTGCCGTTGGGTCGCCAAGCTTATTTGCCGTCCAGCCGTGAAAATACTCATGAACCGTAAGCGCATAGAGTATTGCAGGGATGGAAATGAGTAAATTATTGAAATCCACTGATTGTTCACGCCCTCTTTTTATTCATGCAATCCGTATAAACGGAGGACATCCTAACACAATAAAAATGTGTTGTCAAGCGCAGAACAAGGAATGGATCGGTTCCCCAGAGAAAGCCGTTCTTTTCTCTTGAATGTTGCAGGAATGACTACTATAATTGGTTTGGCCGGGTCTAAAAATTCATCGATCCCGTTTCATCGATTATAATGGACTGGCTTTTTCAGACCAGTAACTAAGATGCAAAATGGTAAGATAGAAAAGAGAAAGGGGGTGGGGCTGGAAAATGCGAAAGAGTTTTGATAAGGAATTTATGGCAAGGGTGGCATTGGAGGCAATAAAGAAAGAAAAGACGATAGCAGAGATATCGTCGCAGTACGAGGTACACCGGACGCAAATAACAAAATGGCGGAAGCGGGCGTTGGAGGGGATAGTGGGGATATTTCAGGGAAAGGAGGGGAAGGAAGTAGGGGACAAGGAGAGAGTAATAGATGAGTTGTACCGGCAAATAGGGCAACTGAAGGTGGAGAACGAGTGGCTCAAAAAAAAATCTAGAGAGATTGGGAGTTAAAGAGAAGAGGGGGTTGATAGAATCAGATAACAGGGAAATAAGTGTACGCAGGCAGTGTGAGCTGATAGGCTTAAACAGGTCGAACGTGTACTATGAGCCGGTGGTGGTGACAGAAGAGACAGTACAGCTAATGAATCGAGTAGATGAGATATTTACGGAATATCCCTTTTATGGGAGTCGGCGTATACAAGAGGCGTTAGAACGTGAGGGTATATGGGTAGGTAGGGAACGAGTGCAGAGGTGTATGAGGGAGATGGGATTGCGGGCGATATACCCGAAGAGGAGTCTGAGTAAGAGGCATCCTGGGCACAAGATATACCCCTATCTTCTCAGAGATAAGGAAATTAGCCGTCCGAATGAGGTGTGGGCGACGGATATAACGTACCTGAGGCTGAAACGAGGATTTGTATACCTGACAGCAATACTAGATTGGTATAGTCGTTATGTGTTGTCGTGGCGTATAAGCAATACGATGGAAGTGACATTTTGTGTAGAGGCCTTGGAGGAGGCATTAGAGAAGGGTAGGTCGGAGATGTTTAATAGTGACCAGGGTTCGCAGTTTACGAGCGATGAATTTACGGGGGTACTGTTAAGGAAAGGGATCGCCATCAGTATGGATGGTCGTGGTCGTGCGTTTGATAACATTTTTACGGAACGTCTTTGGAGGAGCGTGAAGTACGAGGATATTTACATAAAAGAGTATGATGCTTGTCGTCATGTGCGCGAGGGATTAGAGAAGTATTTTGAATTTTACAACAACAGGAGGTATCACCAGGCGCTGGAATATAGAACACCGTATGAAGTCCATTTTGGAGTTTCCTGCGAGGATAAATGAGTGAATGGCGATGGTGGTGCATGGAAAAATCGCGGAGTGTGCAGAAGGGTAACTCCAGTCGCCCTACGGGCTCCTTCCGTTACCCTTCTGCACACTCTAATTGATGCATTAATGCATCTATAAATTAACAATAAATGGTCTTGACAAACCCGTCCACTTTAGATGCACGACTTTACAGAGTGAAAAAACCTGATGAAAGAAAAACTTCTGTCAGATATTGATTTTGCTAAAGAGGTACTCCTTCTCGAATCGGAAGTAATCAAAAACCTAATCAGCCGCCTTGATCAGAGCTTTCAGTTGGCCGTCGATCTGATTTTTACCTGTAAAGGCCGGGTCGTAGTTACCGGCATTGGAAAGGCAGGAATTATTGGACAAAAAATCTCAGCTACCCTGGCCAGCACCGGAACGCCTTCATACTGGATTCATTCTTCAGAGGCAAGGCATGGCGATCTTGGACGCATCGTTTCGGAAGATATCGTTTTGGTGCTTTCGAACAGCGGTGAAACCGAGGTTGTTACCCTCTTGCCCTTCGTGAAACAGATCGGGGCTAAAGTGCTTGCCATTACAGGAAATAATAAATCTTCCCTGGCCAAACACAGCGACGTTGTCCTTGACCTCGGGAAGATTGAGGAACCGTGCCATTTAGGATTGGCCCCGTCGGCAAGCTCGACCGCCATGCTCGCGTTCGGCGATGCTTTGGCTCTTACGATATTTAAAAAACGAAATCTCCGGAAGGAAGATTATGCCTTCTATCATCCCGGGGGGGAACTGGGTAGAAAATTGCTTACCGTAGAAATGGTCATGCGCAGGAATGAAGAGAACCCCGTCGCCGATGAAGACATGCCATTGCTGGACGTTCTTGCTGTTATGACAGAAACAGCAGGCAAACCAGGCGCAGTGAGCATCGTCAATAAGCAGAAGAAACTCGTGGGATTTTTTACTGACGGAGATCTGAGAAGACATTTGAAAAACGGCATCTCATTCTTGCATTGCAGCGTAAAGGAGGTTATGACGCAATCACCCAAGGTTATCCATGCCCATTGCCTCGTCGCCGAGGCATACAAAATACTCAAAGATTACAAAATTGATCAGCTTCCCGTAGTAGATGATTTCCACACACCCATCGGAATCATCGATGTGCAGGATTTACTTGCGGTGGGGTTTTAAATTTTTCTTTTGGACGCTGATGAATGCAGATTATCAGGATCAGAGACTAACAAAATACCGGCGTTTGTCTGCGAAAATCAGCGTTATAAGGTAACTTGCTAGTATAGGAATTTTCATTTTATTTAAGCTGGTTTTAGGATGGCATGGACAAACTTGTCTGTCCGTGTTTAACTTGATAAAAAATATAAAGCTCGTCATCATGGATGTAGATGGTGTATTAACGGACGGCACTATTTACCTTAATACCCAAGGCTATGAAACCAAAGCATTCAATGTACTGGATGGCACCGGTATCGCGTACCTCCGCCGCGCCGGCATCAAAACCGCCATTATCAGCGGAAGAAACTGCGATGCGGTAATCCACCGGGCAAAGGAATTGGGTATTGAGGATGTTTACCAGGGGGTTAAGAATAAAATAGATGCTTACAAACAATTACTGGAAAAATACGCGTTCAGTGACAAAGAAATATGTTATATCGGCGATGATCTTATAGACCTCCCTGTCTTCTATCGTGTTGGATTTCCCGTTGCCGTGGCCAATGCCACTCCGATGGTTAAACAGTGCTCAGCCTATGTTACCAAGGTAAGGGGTGGGCAGGGCGCCGTGAGAGAGGTTGCAGAAAAGATACTCAAATATCAGGATAAATGGCATCTTATTATGGAACGGTATCAGAAACCTGCTACATAGAACGAGAGATAAAAATCGTGAATTAATGAATTAACCAAAATAAAAGGCTGAAAATTATGCAAACGGCATTAAAGAATCGTGTCAAAAAAACGATAGATGAACTGTCGGGGGGGATAAAATAAAACGGCATGTTAGCAAATAACAAACTAAGTTTATGGATGTAATTACAACCCTTTTATTGGACTATATAACATACCCTACGTAGAGGTCACCATATTAAGCGCCTTGCAGATGGTGGGGAAGATACCTTAAAAATACTGCTTGCCTTTGCCCTATTCATCATAGGAAAATAGATTAAATAGCAAAGAATTTTAGTAACAATTTAGTTCTTTAAAAAACCCTCTGTATGAATAATGTTGACTTGTAGGGGCAGGTTTCAAACCTGCCCCTACACTGCATGTAATAGCCGGTTTTTATTGGAAATTTTCAAAAAACTAAATTGTTACGAATTTTAAAGTGAAAACTATTCTTATTTTTTAGACGGTTATGACCACACGAAGATACATACTTATCGGTATTCCTATCGCTTGTATACTCTCCATCATTGTGTCGATAGTTATATCCAAGCCAAAAGGCGAACTGAAGAGCGCAAAGAGAAATACCCCTTCTGCCAGACAACTGCAGAATGTTTCTGGAAATAGCAAAGATACCGTAACACAAACGGTGCAGGGTTTAACCATGCCGAGCTACGACGAGCAGGGGAAAGAGGTCATAATTATGCGTGGAGAGAATACCATCCTCCTAAATGATAATGTCTACAAAATCATTTCCCCGGAAATTGAGGTAACTGACTCTGCCAATACAGGAGATGGAACACAATCTGTTTTCATTACATCAGAAAATGGAGAGATGAATAAGACCTCCGAAGAAGGCTATCTCTCTGATAATGTAGTCATACATTTCGATCCTGATACCCGGCTCAACACGGATAGCCTGCGGTATTTACCGGAAAAAAAGCTTGTTTGTACGGACGAACCCGTTACCATTTATGGGAAAGGCACAAAAATTGTTGGACAAGGTTGCGAAATAGACCTTGTTAATAAGAAGATGTGGATCAAAAAAGATGCAGAAATGGAAATGGATGGGATCAAAAACGATCTTTTTTTTCTGTCCAAGGATAGTGCTCTGCAAAATACGCAAACTCCTGACGACAACACCGTTCTTCCGGAAGAGGCCGGTACGAAAGAAACTTCTTCAGAAAAGACTTATATCCGGTCGAGTGGGCAGCTCATATTTGACAAACAGCCCGATAGCAATATCATGACCTTCAATGACCATGTCGAGTTAAAAAAGGGTAGTTCAACCGTTTTTTCTGACAAGCTCGTCATCTTTCTCGACCCTCAGACGAAACAAACAAAGCAGGCAATCGCCAGCGGAAATGTGCTCGCATCACAAGGAACAAAAATCGCTAAAGGGAGTTCTCTGACCTGGGATGTCGATACCCAGAGCGCTACCCTGGAAGACACCCAAAAGGCAGAATTTGTAAAAGACGATCTCAATATAGACGCGCAGAAAATAATTTTTTACAAAGATACGGGAAAAATAGACATTCCAAGTCCCGGAAGTTTAAAAACAAAGATCAGAGAAAAGAATGGAAAAAAAAGATCCACCGCCGGAACAGGCAAAGCAAACAATAATGTTACCGTAACATGGGAAGGGAAAATGAATTTCCTGGATAACGCACGGGAGGCCAGTTTCGAAAAGAATATTGAAGTTCAAAGAGAAGATTCCACCCTGCTTTGCGACAATCTGAATGTGACGTTTAACGGTCGCGATTATGATATACAATCGTTAAAGGCCACAGAAAAAATCCATATAATCGACAGAAGGGACAACCTGTTCAGCGAAGCCGTCGGAGACCGTGCCACCTGGGATGCAAAAAACAAAGTCACCGTCCTGCGAGGGCAACCCTTTGCCCTGTTGAGAGAGGGAAATAAACGACAAATCCTTGCTCCGAAAGTTTTGTTTTATGAAGATGGGAAAACGGTATTATGTGAAGGCAAGGGAAGTTTATATGAACGGGGAGAAGAAAAACCCCTCAATCAAAGTGCGGAGGAAACTGACCTAAAAGTCAATTGGACAAAAAAGATGCTTTATCATGATACCCTAAAAAAAGCGAGTTTTTTTGAAGAGGCAGAAGCTACACGGGGCGGGCAAAAATTACAGGGGGACCAGATTGACGCCTACCTAGGCAACGACCAGAATATCGACAAGATTATCGCCACAGGCAATGTCTATTTTTTCAGTAAAAGGCTAGAAAACAGCGAGGGATTTGGATCGCTGTTCACCTGGGATCTCGTCAAGAGTATCGCCGTACTAACTGGTAACCCGAAAGCGGAATTACGAAAGGGAGGTTCGCGGACATTTTCTGAAACGGTCTATTTTGACTTGGCAGGGAACCGGGTAACTTGGGAAGGCAGACCTCACTGGCAAATCATAAGCAATGAAATAACAAGTTCAAAGAAATAATGATATGTACCATTTTCTAGTTGTTATAACGCTCCTGTACAAAAAACTCTTTTTTATACAAGTTTTTAACAAGCCGTTTAACTCCTCTCGTTTAAGAACGATTTGGTTGCAGCTTTGCTTCGTTGCAGCATTTCTGTTAACATCCCCGTATTTCCCTGTTTTTGCGGAAGACACAAAACAGGTTGAAATCTTTGCATACCATGGCGTGCTGGAGGACGTTCCGGAAAATACCTTTGCTGCATTACGGCGTGTTGCGGAGTTGGGTATCGATGGTATTGCCGTTGATATCCGGCAAACGAAGGATAACCAGCTTATTCTGATGTGCGATGAAACGATCGACAGGACGACAGATGGAAAAGGATTCGTTGATCAGCTATTATATGCTGAAATACAACAATATGATGCTGGTTCGTGGCGTGGTTCTGAGTTTCGGAAAGAACGGGTTCCTCTCCTTTCTGACGCCCTGAGATTCTGTAAAATAAACGACCTCAAGATGATTCTGAATGTAAAACAGACCTGTTTGGGAAGTCAGGTACTAAATCTTATCAGAGAAAGCGGAATGTCTTCAAAAGTTTATTTGTGGGGAATGCTGAGAAATTTACCCATGGGGGATACAGAATTTGAGACAAAAGAGCTAATGTTTTTACCTATGGAAGAAATGACAAAAGAAAAAATTGATCGTATCCACGAAGAAAAAAAATACGCGTTTTCGATTATCTTAGGAAACGATAGCAGAAAGACGATAAAAGATAGAATCAAAATGGGCGTGGATGTAGTTATGGTCGATTATCCATGCGTTGCCATGGATGTTTTGAACTACAAAGGCCAGGCAATCGTCGACAAGAAACCAAAAAGTCAGGAAAAAAACATTCCCCGGCAGGAAGATAAGAACAATGCCGCATACATTCAGGAACAAGTAAAAACCCTGATAAAAACCATCAAAGATGCGGATTATGACAAGGCAAGAACTGCTGCAATAGCATTGATGGTATTGCCACAGAGATACACGACACCTTCACTCGTAAAGCTTCTCAAAGATAGCAACCCGCAGATAAAGCAACATGCTGCCTGGGCACTCGGATTTTGCGGTGATATCAGTGTGTCCATGAGCATAGAATCCCTTCTGAAAGACAAAAATACTGCAGTACGGCGGGAAGCAGTTCTTGCACTGAAAAGGCTTAACGCTTCACAGCTGGTTCCTGCACTTCTCGAAGTATTTAAGAATGAAACCGATCTGGGAGTTAAATATGACATTGCAAGGACGCTGGGAACACTTGGAGACCAGGGCGCTGTTTATCCCATTATAAAGCTTCTCGCAAAAGAGCGTAGCTGGTATGTCAAAGGTGGCTGTATCGAAGCGTTGGGAAACATTGGCAGCGATCAAGCAATGAACACCCTTGCCAAAATCCTGATTACTGATGCCGGGGAGGATGCAGCATGGACACGTACGAAGGCTGCATGGGGATTAGCTGCAATCGGGCAAAAATCTATCCCGTTGTTGATAAAAGCCCTGGATGACAAAGAAGAAGGAACGAGGCGAAGAGCTGGATGGGCGCTGATAAAGATTGGGCATCCTGCAGTGCTGGCGCTAGTAAGTTCATTGCACGAAATTAAGAAGGAAACACGTGAACGTGCTGCACAATGCCTTGGATGGATTGGCGATGAAAGTGCGGTTGCTGCACTCGTATGGGCGCTAAGGGATAAAGAATCTTCCGTAGTAAGTTCCGCGGCATGGGCTTTAGGCAGAATTGGCAGTCCTAAAGCACTTACTGCACTCCAGTGGCTGGTTAATAATGATACTATCGATGTCCGGGAAAATGCGGCTGAGGCCATAGAGAGAATCATGTTAAATAAAGAAAAAATGGCATATCAACAAGAACATCCGCAAAGACCGTAGCGCTGAAGATCTTTTAATAAACCCCCTGATTACCGGCAAACAATCTTCTGTATCTCCTCTTTTTAGGGAAGATTTCTCCGCCCCCCGGCTGGCGAACAAGTAAGCGAATGGAAAAGCATGAATAAAAATCCGGCAGTCTTAAACGAGAATATCTCTGGTCCGAACATGGTAGAAAAGATGACAGCGCAGACGCAACCAGGCCACCCTAACCGTGGGAAGACGAAGATAGATGTAAAATACTTACATGCACAAGGAATTTTTACAGACGGTATCTATAAAACATCATTGATTAATACAGAAATTTTCAATATTATTTTGTATACAATATTTTACCTTCCCTGATTTTCCTCCCTGTAAAAGAGTGGAATTCGGGAGCAGGTACTTTGATTGTGGCTCTGCCACATTGTGTTCATTTGCATCCAAATGAAGACCAATACCACCAATTAAGCTTGAAAGGTTTATGTTTTCATGAAACGCAACCTGGTATACCTTGTGGGTGCCGGTCCGGGCGACCCACGACTTATCACCGTAAAAGGCCTGGAGTGTATCAAAAAAGCTGATGTTATTATTTACGACTATCTGGTAAATGTAGACCTACTCAAAGTTGCCAAGCAGACTGCAGAATTCATCTATGTTGGCAAACAGGGAGGCGCGCATACCATGGAACAGGAAGACATTAATAACCTGATCGTAAAAAAGGCCAGGGAAGATAAAATTGTAACCCGGTTAAAGGGCGGTGACCCATATATCTTTGGGCGTGGCGGGGAGGAGGCAATCGTGCTTTACGAAAACCGTGTCCCTTTTGAGGTAGTTCCCGGCATCACTGCGGCCGTTGCAACCCCTAATTACGCTGGTATTCCGGTTACTCATCGTGATTTTACCTCAACCTTTGGGCTGATCACCGGTCATGAAGATCCCACGAAAGACGAAAGTTCTATTGATTGGGCAAAGATCAGTACCGGAATTGGCACCCTTGCCTTTTACATGGGGATTAAAAACCTTCCGTATATTACCGAACAGCTTATAAAACATGGTCGTTCTAAAGATACTCCCGTTGCCGTCATCCGGTGGGGAACCACACCACAGCAAAAAACGGTAATAGGGACGCTAGATACAATCGTACAAAAAGCCAAAGATATAAAGCCACCGGCAATTACCATCGTCGGCGAAGTAGTAAAGCTACGGGAACAGCTCAACTGGTTTGAGTCCAAACCATTATTCGGAAAGACGATCGTTGTAACCCGTTCAAGGGAGCAGGCCAGCGAGTTTGCTGATCAGCTTTATGAACTTGGTGCGCAGGTCATTGAATTTCCCACCATAGAGATTTCGAAACCAGACGCCATACAACCCCTGGACGAAGCGATAAACAACCTCCAGTCTTACAATTGGCTTGTCTTTACCAGTATCAATGGTGTGGATGCTTTCTTTCAACGCCTGTTTGAACTGGGGAAGGATATTCGTGACCTGAAAGGCCTCAAGGTCTGCGCCATTGGTCCGGCAACAGAGGACGGCATTAAAAAGTACTACATAAAGGTCGATTGCAGACCACCAAAATTTGTTGCAGAATCTGTAGTAGAGGAGTTAAAGAAGTTGACAACGATCAAGGGTGAAAAATTCTTGCTGCCACGGGCAGATATTGCCAGAAGTTTTTTGCCTGAGGAACTGCAAAAATTAGGGGGAAAGGTAACTGACCTGGTGGCCTATAAGACCATTATGGCGCAACCCAGGAACGTTAATCTTGCTGATAAAATCAGAAATGGAGAAATCGATATTATTACGTTTACCAGTTCATCAACCGTAAGGAATTTTGCGGAGCTCATTGGAAAAAGGGATCTTTTGGCATTGAATGGAAATGTCAAGTTTGCCAGCATTGGTCCAATTACAACACAAACCGCTGAGGAGATGGGACTCCGTGTCACCATTAAGGCAAATGAATACACCATCCCCGGTCTTATAAGTGCTATTCTGGAAAACGTTGCCGCTTCACCTGTAGAAAAATCTTAAATGTTATGTCTTTTGTAGCAAATTATTTTTTTTAAAAGCAGGGACAAAGCATTTACCTGATTGATTATGGATGTGTTTATGACAATTATAGCATATGCTGCTCCTTTACACGGTGCAACAAGCATCGCTATCATTGAGGTTCTTTAAAAAATTAATTTGTTACTGTCTTTTTCGTTGCGACTTGATGCAGTATAATATAAAATTCAGATATTTGAGTTGTTGCTAATCAACTGCTTTTTCAACAACCACGGAAACAAGGTGGAATTTTAATACAGTAAACTTCGGGAGAATCTACACATGTTAAAAAAGAAATTTATAAAAGATAAATGCATAACCTGCAAACAATGTATGATAGAGTGCGGCGTGCGACATTCAGTATCTCAAAATATCTTCGAATCTTTTGCAGAAACCCCCGCGCCCCGTTATCGATTGCAAGTATCGATAAAAAAAGATAAACCACATATGACAGTATGCCAGAATTGTGCAAAACCCAAGTGTATGGCAGCCTGTGAATACGGCGCTATCACAAAATACGAAGATGGGAACGTGGTCATTGACACAAAGAAATGTGTTGGGTGCTGGGCATGTGTGACGGAATGTCCTTTTGGGGCCATTACGAAGGACGCCGAACTTAATTTTGCCTTTAATTGTGATGACTGCAAGGATTTTGACACAATGGCATGTGTAGAAGCTTGTAAAACCGGGGCGCTCGAATATACGGAGAAACACGCCAAATGTCAATCGGTGTGAATGTCTGGAGAGATGAAATCATACTTTTTGACCGCAAGCCGGAGCAAGAAATTTAAAGCATTTCCTCTTTTAAAACCTGGATTAACTCTTTGAAAAATATACCTGAAAATACTGATATTTATAGAAAGACGGTCTTTATAACGGTGACATTACAGGAATAGCGTTATCTCTCCTTTGTGCTGGGTAAGCTATGCGGGCCATCCTTAAAACTGTAAATTCCGATAACTCGCGTTGGCTCGGGTGCTCTTGAAGAGTGCTGTAAATTTAACATGCAGTAACTAAAAAGATCACAGATGTGGAGCAGCCTCTGCAAAGGTTAAATGCGTCTCACCCTCAAAACCCACGATATTTCCCTAAAGAAATACCTCTCTTTTCAGTGGTTTCCAGCATCCGGCAGACAGTTACTATTTTTTCATTTCCCCTGTGCCTTTTTTGAGCCCTTCTTCCGCGGTTTGACCAACATCCTGTACTGATGCACCCATTGCTCCTCCAGGCACAGACGCCATGGTTTGATCAACATCGACTTTCCATTGTCCATCCTCCTTTACCAGAATGGTCTGCATCTGGGCTTCGGATGTAGTCGTCCCACGATACGGTTGTATAGCAGTTTTAATGATTGCCTTGGTGTCTTCCACCATAACTTCACCAAAGGTTATCTTGCCGTCGGTAATGGCATCATTATCTTTTATCCGTAATTTATCCCCACTCTCTTTCGTTGTATGCGACTTTACCGATTGAATATCTTTTGCATTCATCGCATCCCAGAATCCCTTTGCAACAGTCAACGGAGATTCAGCATTTTCTCTATGTTGAACTTCAGTTTCTTGTGTACCGGATGATCTACTGCTATCAGCAGCAGACTCTTCCATTTTAACAGGTATCTCTTTCTCAGCCGAAGGGACAATATCCGGAGTTTTTGCGGACGTACTAAGACTGGTAATCCGTTCATTCAAATCCCTGATACTTGCTTCTAATCCATCAATCTTTTTTCGACTAATGATATTGGATGTCTTTGCCTCCTCCATCTCGTTGTGGAGTACATTTGCATCATTTACAACGAGGTTAATCTTGCCGGATAAATCGTCAGTCCTCTTTTCTAATGACTTGATTTCTACACTATGCTTCTGTACCTGTTCATGATAAGAGGTAGAACAGCCAAAAAGAAACAACATTGGGAAACAAACGTATTTCAAAAAGCATTTCTTTCTGTTAGACATGAAATTGCCCCCTTTTATAATAATTCATACCGCGTTTAAAAATTTTTATCTGGTAATTTATGTGTCATCAAAATGTACTTCATTTACGAAAATATATGCCAGCATAATAACACTTTGCGTATCCATGTCAACAGTTTTATTTATTGTATCGCTAAAATTGATTTGAATTCTTTGCGAAATGATGCTAAGCATTCCAAAAGAAAAAAGCCACCCGGATTACGAGTGGCTTTTTGATTTAAGGCCAAAGCAAATATGTGTGGCTTTTATCTGAAAGCAGATGCCGGCCGCCAGTGGCTAAACATGTTATGATTTATTTATATCGCCCCACCCTTCTCCCCTTGCATCCCATCTTTCCATGATTTGCACGTTTGCTGCGCCATGTTAATCTTTGTCTTCTTTTGTCTCTCATGATGAATTACCCTTCTTTAATAAATTAGGCTGCCTTTGGCAGCGACTTCAAAGAGCTCCCCTCTATTGAGAGGACCAGCATCCCGCTTGTTCTGATGTTGTCAATCGGGGATGGCTGACCGATCTATGGGCTTGGGGTGTGTTTTCAGCATTTCACACACCTCTATATCCCCTCTTTCTAAAGAGGACTCAAAAGATTGAAATTCTCTTATAGTAAAATAGGCTTCAGTAAAACTGTTCTTAGTTTACTTTGTTTCCTGTTTGGTGACGTCTTTCTCTGTATCTATCTTCTTCTGTGCAGACTTACCACTCGCTTCTTCAACATCGTCTTCGACTCCCTTGACGCCTTTCTTGAACTCAACAATGCCCCGCCCCAGGGATTTCATTACCTCAGGGAGTCTTTTGCCGAAGATCAGTAGCGCCACAATCAGGATGATAAGCCATTCCCAACCGCCTGGCATACTAAACATATTCATGCCTCCTTATATAAAATTCCCGAAACAGACAAATTATATCAACAGACTCATGAAAATCAAAGGATTTGTTTTGAGGAAAGTAAACGTTTACAGGTAGTGCTTAAGACCTGTTGTCAGCCGGTCTATAGTTCTTGATTCAAAACTACGGTCAATTGCTGCCGTTTTTGTATGGCCTTATCTCCCTCAACGTTTTTACGAGACAGGATATATCCTCAGGCAGGTCTGCCTGAAATTCCATTTTTTTATTCTGTATGGGATGAAAAAATTCAATCCTGTGTGCATGAAGAGCCTGTCTCTCGATGATTGGAACTTCGCAGGTTTCCTTTTCCTTTTCCAGCAAGTCAGAAAGATAACATGCTTCGTGGTTGCTGTACATAAAGTCGGCAACGACCGGATGTCCAATTGACCGCATGTGTACGCGAATTTGGTGTGTTCGCCCCGTTTTGGGCATTATTCTTACCAAGGTATAGCCGCGAAAACGCTCTATCACCTCGTAGACGGATACCGCTTCTTTCCCAATATCACGCCGTACCGCCATTTTTTGGCGATCGCTCTTGTGCCTTCCAATTGGTAAATAAATCTCGTCAGAATCAAACCTGACTTCTCCCTCTACGACGGCAACATATTCCTTTTTGATATGTCTTTTTTCAAATTGCATGGCAATTTGTGAATGAACGGCGTCACTTTTGATCACCAGCATAATCCCGCTCGTATCTCTGTCTAGCCGATGCACAATACCTGCCTTTAATGGTCCGTTGACCTGAGAAAGGTTTTGACAGTGGAAGGCTACTGCATTAACAAGTGTCCCGGATGGATGACCGCCCGCAGGATGGACAACCATGTCATACGGTTTATTGATAAGCATCAAATAGTCGTCCTCGTAAACGATATGCAAGGGAATGTTCTCTGGGACGATCCTGCTTTCTTCGAGTACCGGCACATGGACAGAAATGCAATCACCCTTTTGGATATCATAACTGCTCTTAATCGTGCGACCATTGACCAGCACAGCCCCTTCCTTTATCAACTTTTGAATAAATGTCCTTGAATAATCAGAAAGACGCGCTGCCAGGTATCGGTCAATCCTTTTGTCGTCAAACACCTTCTTTATTTCAAAAGTTACCTCTTTTACCTGTGAAACATCCGGTTGCATATTATTGGATCGCTGATAAACGGTACTGCGCCATAGTTGCCCAGTTGCTGTTCGGTGAGAGTTCTATCGTTTGTGTGTATGAGCGGATGGCATCACTCACTTGACCCAGCTTTTCATAACAACGTCCTGCATCCCAGTTTCCCTCGGTGACAAGGAAATTGTTACCATACGCTAAAATATCCTCGAACTGCTTAACAGCCTCCTGGAAGAGCCCTTTTTCTTCGTAAGCATATCCTAAAGACTGTTTTACAAGAATATAAAGGGGATGACTGCCATATCGAGCTAAAAAATCCTGATACGCACGGATGGCTTCGTCATAATTTTTCAGACGATAATAAACATTTCCTAATTGAAATACAACCCACGGTGCAGCGCTGGAAGAAGGCAGATTGTCTTTCATATATTTGTAAGCATCAGCCGTTGTGCTTAATGCGGCAGTTCTATCCTTTTCACTTCTCCCTTGTTGTACTGCCGTTGCCAGGTCATCATTGATCTTCCAAAGATTTTGCCATGCAAACTCATTCTTTTTTGCCCTTTGGCTAACAAAAAAAGCAGACGCACCACCAGTAGCGATAGCAATAATAACACCTGTTATTATATAAATTTTATATTTTTCCAGCGCTTTTAATACGTTTACAGCAGTTTCTTTCATGTTTGCCCTTCTTTCAAGGTATCATATTTATAAACCAATTAATAATTCCGCCTCTTTAAACATTTCCTGAATATCATCCTCCTCCAGACCTGCCCCGCGAGCAATGAATTCAGCGCGACTCCGGTCTAACAAATCATCAGGCGTATGGGAATCCGAGCCAAAAACAAGTTTTGCGCCGATCTTTTTTGCAACTTTAGCAACATGGCCATTTGCATAAGCGTGCCCTTTCCTTCCGGAGATTTCCAGTCGCACCCCATTCTTCGCAGCAAGCTTTGTATCATCCTCCGTAATGATGCCTGGATGCACCAGGATATCGGCGCCAGCCTCAATAGCTGCCCGATTTGTTCCCGGAAGCACGGGCTCAGTAATGGTCTCGCCATGCACCAGCACAAGATAAGCTCCCAGTTCTTTTGCCCGTTTCACCATGGATTTTATATGTTCAGGACGAAGGTGGGTCAATTCCACTCCACCAAACACCTTAATCCTTGAAACAGCAGATATCTCCCTGCATGCCTTTAAAACATTCGGTATTACCATATCGATATTGGAGTAATCAACATGATCTGTTATTACCAGCCCGCGGAAACCCTTTGCCTCACAACGCCGGATTAATTCAGCCGGTAAAAGCACTCCATCGGAAAACAACGTATGTGTGTGTAAATCAATCATTGACAAAAACGCCGGGAAAACTATTTTTAATGCGCCCGAGACGATTTGAACGTCTGACCTACGGTTTAGGAAACCGTTGCTCTATCCAGCTGAGCTACGGGCGCATTGGATCACCGTAAAGAGTATTCAAATAGGAAGACCAAAACAGATTAAAAAGCTAGATTATAGCCTTAAGACAGAAAAAATCAACATCATTAAACAAAATGTTTCATTGACAATTGGATGAACGATGTGCTTGTGGGCAAATTTCGCCCGCATCCATGATCCTAAAGCGGTGCATTCTGGAAATCAGCTCTTAATAGTGTCAAGAGAAAGGAGCGGTGCATCGTTCGAGAAATTCCAGATATGCGTACGCTTCATCGGAGGTTCGTCCGCACATCTCTTCCAGTGGCCGCAGGCTCAGGCAAACAGCCGGTCTTTCCGGCTTGCCAAAGATAAGGCAACGGTTATCCGGACTGAGTTGCAGACAACGGACACCGGCAGGTTTTCCGTCTGGCATGCCGGGAATGGGAGACGAAATCGATAACGCAATACAACATGCCCCGCAACCAACTCTGCAGTTCACGTGATACCCATCCTATCTTCCCCATTTACCCTGAATTTCAATAACATCTAATCTCAAAATCCCCAAGTTGCGGTAAACCATGTCATTCGACAGAGATTCTCGCCTTATTTTATCAGGGTTGTCCTCCAGGTGTTTTAAGAGGATATCCATCCCATATTTCTTTTCTTCTAAGGATTCTACGAAAAACATGTTTCCCCGGATAATAACCGACCGGAATTCATGTGCGCATTCATTCATGATGTATCCTCTGTCTTCGATGATCGTAGCGCATACCTGCGGGTTTCCGAGAATGAAATCTGCCTTCATACCTCTGCGTCTGCTGTGGAAATAGAAGACATTTTTGCTTTCATCGTAACCATAGCTGAGTGTAACAATATAGGGTTCCCCGTTTCTGCACAACGCAAGGGTCAGGTATTTTCCCTTCTTTATAATTCTCAGCAACTCCGCCTGATCCCGGATTGCCCTTTCCTTTTTTTGCAGATGATATCGTGGCATCATGTTTCAGGCCTTTGAATTCCTTATTCACGAAATTCCCGTAAGAGAACAAGCACGTAGCTTTTTCAGTAAAAAATGCACCGTAACCCAACCGGAGCATATCGGAAAGAACAAATCCGTAGTACAAACATTATGAATCCGCCCTGTCAGAATTTAAAACTCTGACGGGGTTAATTTTGTTCATGTTTTTGCGAAGGGCGTTAAACTCATCTTTGAAAGACACTATATAATCTTTTCTCCGGTAAGAGTACGTAAACTTTGGATAAATCGTATTTTCTTTTTGTTGGTTTCTCTCAAACCGGACACATAGGATTCCCAGTCCTTTGTCCGACGGCTCTTTTGATAGATGTCACGCGCCTGTTTCAAATAGCCCACAGCCGTTTCGTAAGCAGAAGGCTTTGTTAACGCAATCTGGTTTTCCGCCAAGGCGCACCATATCTTTAGCGCCTCATCAGGGTACTTCTCCGCAATAGCACTGGCAACCCGGGCATCTTTCTCGGAAAACCAACGATTCTTACTGCAAGACCGCCTGTACCAATGTAATACTTTGTCAGCGTCTTTCTCATTGTCTGCTATATCTATCAATACTTCATACGCCGGAAACCTTTCATAAGGATTTTTTTTGGCCTTTTGCAGGGTCTTGAAATTATCCTGAGCGCCCACGTTTCCCGTTTCCAAAAACGTTAGCGCCCACTCCCTGACCGCAGTCTTGCTTTTCGTGTTGACCGCCGCTTCCAGGAGTTTGCTGTAATTGCTCAGGCAGGGAGAATCTAAAAATTCTTCCTGTCGTAGGGATACGACCGCATCATAGTCACCGTTCTTTTCCGCAAGGTTTGCGATATGTTCCCTCAGGGTACCGGCAATTCCCGGGTACTTTTGGCCAACCTGTCTAATGCCATTTTCTGCTGCCCGCCTGGCCTCATCATATTTTTTTGCCCCAATTAACCGCTCAACATACCGTACCCAGCTACCAGTAATTCCCGCCTCTTTTTCACAGAGGGGGAGTATTTCTTCGTTCCTGCCAGATTTTGCAAAGGCAGAGATAAGAAAATTGGAAATGCGGTCTCTCCGATAATTGCTGTTAAACTCGTTGTTAAAATTCTTTGAGAACGATAAATTGGCAAGCCTGCCGGATAAATCATCCGCCACCGCAGACCATGCTGCTTTGTCACGTATTGATTCCAAAATTTCGTACGTATTACCGCACAGATCGTAGTCATCCTGTAACTCTGCTTCTATGAGAAACATAATTTTACTGACGTTTGGCCACCCACACCTTGTAACTGCTTTAAATCCGATTTCCAGACATTCTGAAATTTGCGAAGCGGAATCACCTTCATCATCGCAGATTTCGACGTAAGAACTCCCTTTTTCCAGCAGTTCTCGGGCAATAGCAATAACAGCATCGTAATAACCCTGGTCAAAAAGAGTTATCATCATAGAATTCACCCTGCTAAAATCTGCATTGTTTCCCTCGTCTGACCAATGGTTATGCCAAGCCGGTTCTGATGTAATGTTGTCGATCTCCTGGCGTATGCTGGAAACAAGTTTATTTATCTTGCCCCCTGCCAACCGTGCGCTGTCTAAAAGTTCTGCATGCACCTCCGGATACCTGTTTGCAAGCCTTGTCAATAATTTAATCAGGAATTCCTTGTCATGCTGGTCGAGAAACTTTGTAATATCATTGTCCTGGCTTGGTTTTGCGGAAGATTTTTTTAATCGGGTTTGGGTATCTCCGGGATCGTCGCAGTCGTCTTCCCCGTACCCATCGTCGTCAAGTCCTTTCTTCTTCATGATGTTCGGGTCAGTGGATTGGGCTATTGGTATTTCTCTCTTCTCTTTAATTGCCTGGGAAAATGCCAGTACTGTTGCCACGGCATGTTTGCATCCGGCGCCGTAGGGGCAGGTGCAATCAGATACGATTTCCTTGTGCCGTCCTTGTCCGCGTATCGTAACAAGAGTTGTATATTTATCATTACCAGATACCGTTGCAAGAATCCCTTGGGGAGCAATTCTCAAGTTGGTAACCCTGCCGCGCTTGAAGTAATCTTCTCCTCTTTTCAAGACGCGGCTGCCAACCCAATTCGATACATCATTCCACGTTAATTCTCTCAAGATTTTTTCTGGATTATTCAAAGCTTATCGTTCCTCCACATACGGTATTGATCGTACAGAAAAGGGAAAATATCTGCTGAAAAACAGAAACAACATGCCACTCCGATGGAGCTTGATTGCGGCATAATGGTTTGTCTCTAGCCATATCGCTCCTAACGGAGCTTTTTTTCGATGGTTTTTCAAAATACTAAAGGGTTACCAAAATTTAAATTTAATAGACTCAACACTAGTTGCTGCTCAAGAAATTTTCAATAGATACTCAGGATACGGTCGTGGTTTTTAAAATCCCAATTTCATCTTGTGCCAACTCCTCGGCATAGTCGTTGATCCTGTAAAACTCCTTGTAGTGCAGAAGCATTTCGTTGGAGTTCTTGTAACCCAGACGGCGGCCGTAATTGACGATACACATCGTCCTCGCCTCAACAAAAGAAAATCCCTTGAATTTCAACGCCTCCAGAAAACACTTCTTCATGTGACTCAGGTGATAGGCCGTAGTGCGGGCATAAAAGCAATTATGGTGTTTAAAGAGAGATTGTACATCGGCAGGGTAATCCGGATTGCCATGAGGTGTGGTCAGTGTTTTGGTATTGTGAGGGGTAATAGGGGAGACCTGCCCACCCGTCATGCCGTAAGTTTCGTTTGCATAACAGATAACAGTAATGTTCGTGTTTCGTCGTATAGCATGCAATAAATGGTTGCCACCAATACCGAGCAAATCGCCGTCCCCGCTTACCACAACGACATTCAGGGTATCGTTAGCGTATTTAATACCTTCAGCCACGGGGATTGCCCTGCCATGCGCTGTATGTACCGAGTCCAGATCGAAAAAGCCGGCGCTCCTGCCGGAACAACCAATTCCGGAAACGACAACGGTTCCTTGCTTTGGCAACTCAAGTTCCCCGAACGCCTGGCATATGGTTTTCAGAGCAATTCCATTTCCACAGCCGGGACACCATGGGGTTGGTAGTAAATCAAGTTTCAGGTAACGTTTAAAACGAGTATCATTGCTCATATAATGTTTGCTTTATTTCTTTCGGGTCAATGCGGCCACCTAAGATTGGGATAAACTCCACTTCACGATGGAGCATTCGCTCGATCTCGTAAACATACTGTCCCGTATTCATTTCCATCATGCGAATCCGTTTGTATCGTGGTGCGATTTTTCTGATCTCTTCAACCGCCGGGAACATGCGTATGGGGCGGTACAGTGCGAAATCATTTTTAAAATAATATGCGGCCCGGGAAAGCGCCCCGTAAGAGATAAGGAGCGTGTCTGTTTCCCTGCTGCATTCCAGATATTCAAAATAGTTGTGTCGATGCGCTGTCATCTGCTGCTTTTCACGAAAGCTTGCGATCAACTGCCGGTAATTATTAACATCTGAAGTCTTTAGCACAGAGCCCTTGTGTGATAATCCGGTAAAATGCCGGTTTCCCATGCCTAAAGCCGGACGGCTTCTGGGTGTAATCGTACAATCATAATGAGGAACAATAGTTTCATAAAGGTGACTGATATATCCGTCACTCAGGAGGATTACCGGGCTCATAGATTCTTCAGCGGCATTAAATGCCGCAATGGTGTACCGGAAGAGCTCGAAGACAGAATTGGGATAAAACACAATGGGAAAGTAATCTCCGTGGCTGCCGTGTATGCATTGGATGACGTCTCCCTGGGCTGGAAGGGTGGGCATGCCGGTGCTGGGACCAACCCGTTGGACATTGACAATAACCAGCGGTACTTCCATCATGTGAGCAAGCCCAATGCTCTCCTGCATCAGCGAGAAACCAGGCCCCGATGTTGCAGTCATAGCCTTGAGCCCTGCCAGCGATGCACCGATGACGGCGTTGATGGAGGCGATCTCATCTTCCATTTGCATCGTTTTAATATGCTTCTTATTGACCATCTCGTGAATAATCTCAGAAGCCGGCGTAATAGGGTATCCTGCGAAAAATTGTAAACCAGCGGCCTCTGCTGCCTGTGCGATGGCCTCATTTCCCTGCAACAATTTTTTGGGCATCTATCTCCTCGATCTCAATAGCTATGTCAGGACAATATCGCTGGCACATCCTGCAGGCGATACATCTTTCTAATTCTATTAATTTCTGCTGTCGAATCTCCAGGTTTTTAACCGGACAGAAATTTACACAGATACCGCAGCGTTTGCAGTATTTATGGTTAATGTGTACAATCCCTTTCCGTTTTGGAGCCTTTTCTTCGGGCATGCGACCTTTTTAATCCTCCTGAGATAAAAAGAAAACAGATGTTGAAATATTTGTAACCGCTTAGCTTTTTAAAAAGGGTAGTGCTGGTCGTTCAACGGGGCTCACGGCGGAGTCCCTTGTCTTCGGCTTGTTCCGGGGGTAAAACACCCGCACTACGTTTTTCGTTTTATGCGGATCAGATATAAATAAACGGATCTCTTTAAAAGCCTAAACGTTACATATTCTTGTGTAAAATCCGGTCTTTCAGAATAGTTTAGCACTATTGCTTGTTAAATTCTATGAATATTTTATTAGCGATTATTGAAGAGGGATTTCCATCATTTTAGCGAGAGTTGCCGTTACCGTAAGTCATCGTTCCCGTATCTTTTTTGAGAAGTCAGGGACACAGTACTAGTTATTTTTCGCCAAGTATTGATTTATCCATGATAATGACGGTAATCGCCAAAGGTGAAATGCCTGCATACGGATCTTTGTTTATTTGTCCGTTGCGCCATCAATAGCGCAAACAAAATTGTTTTTTATTTCGCAAGTACAGCAAACGTAACGTAACTATTCAGCGAAACGGATGGTGAGAGAGAATAATTTCTCAGAATAGTTAGGAGCCGATAGGGAAAACGGGCAGACGGGAAAATCCCGA
>NZ_MJUW02000123.1 GCF_001753675.2 Candidatus Brocadia sapporoensis
ATTAGGAGGGAAGGAAGAGCGATGAAAGGAAGAGGATGGATAGGAGCGGTGGTATTGGGGTTGGTGATGGCGGGGGGTGGAGTAGCGAGTGGTGGTTTTATCCAGGGGACGCATGTGAAGACAGATATGCCGTCGCCGTTTTTTATTACGACGTCTCCTGATGGGGGAATGTTGTATATATGTAATCAGTCTGGTCACAGTGTGACATTTGTGGATGCGAAGACGCAGAAGGTGGTAGGCGAGGTGGCGGTTGGAGTACAGCCTGAGGCGGCAGCACCCACGCCAGACAATGCGTTTTTGTATGTATGTAACGCTGAGAGCGATAGCGTATCGATAATTGATATGGCGCGGAAGCAGGTAGTCAAGGAGATCAAGGTAGGTGACTGGCCAAGCGGGGTAAAGATTTCGAAGGACGGGAAGACCGCGTACGTTGCATGTTCCGGTTGTATGTGGAACACGATAGATGTAATCGATACGGGAAGGATGGAGAAAGTCAGGTCGATATACACAAGTGATTACGGTCCAAGGACGTTGGACATGTCGCCGGACGGGAAGACGATAGCGGTAGTTTGTGACACGGTAGGTTCCATAAACAGGAGTGTAAACTTCATCGATCTTGCAACCGGGAAGGTAACGGAGAAGAGGGTGATCCGGGATAGTTCCAACCTGAGGGATATTGTGTATACGCCGGATGGTCAGTACGTGGTGGTGACCTACCAGAGCCCGAAGAACTGGTTGCCGGTATGCGAGGCAGAGAATGGTCAGGTATTTACGAACAACATAGCGGTGTTGGAGACCAAGCCGGGTGGAAAAGTGGCGAGGTTGCCGTTGGACGATCTTAACAACTATAGTGGTGATCCCTATGGGTTGGCGATGGATCCGAAGGGCAGGTATTTGTACGTTGGGATAAGAGGGATGCATCGGGTGACAATACTGGACATGAACAAAGTGTTGGGTATTGTGAGAGGAAATTCCCAGGAAGAACTTGATTATTTGAGGGATGACCTGGGGTTGGCAAGAGATTACTTGGTGGCCAGGGTGCCGACAGGTCTTGGGCCAAGTTCAGTATGTCTGTCTCCGGACGGAAAGATTTGTTATGCAGCCAACTATTTTTCCAACAATGTGTCAGTAATAAGGACGCCGGTGGATTAACAGGTAAAGATGTAATTGAGTGAGTTTGTAACAGGAGTATATCTAAGGTATAGGAGGATAAGAGAAGATGAAAACGAGTATGAAAATTGGTTTGATTGCAGCCCTTGGTATAGCAGGGGTGGTGACGACCGGGGAGATAATGGCTGGTACACCGCAGGTGATAGCAACAATCCAGACGGGTCCTGAGTGGGAGCCTCTTCCAAGGGGTGAGCCGTTAACGGTGCCTGAGGTACATTACCGGGTAAAACACTCACCGTTTAAGAGTGAGTTGGTGAGGTACGGGCAGTTTATATTCAATGACGCATCATGGGGATTGCAGGGTGAGTATTCATGCGCCAGTTGTCATTACGAGAGGGGTCAGACAACGGGGTTAATTTGGGACTTGGGAGACGAAGGATGGGGAAGCTGGAAGAATGTGAAGTACATTCGCGGTGGAAGGTATTTGCCGCCATTCAGGCATGAGGGGTTTACGGGTCATCCGGATGAGATCGTAGGCGCCACGAGTGCGTTGGACAGGGTGTGCGGAAGAGACCCTGGGTTCGTGTTCAGGAGTGAGAACTTTTCACCGGAGAGGCTGGATGCGCTGATTTGTTACATCAGGGCGTTGGAGTTTACAGGAAGCCCGTTCAGGACTGCGGATGGTGGTTTGTCAGAGGCACAGAAGAGAGGTGAGAAGATATTTAACGATCCTAAGGTAGGATGTGCGGAGTGTCATCCTGGTGATGCATCGGATCCGAAGGCATTGTTTAGCGATGCACAGACCCATGATGTGGGGACGGGTCGTATTGGAGTAAAGGGTTTCAGGTCAACGCCCGGCAAGGTGTTTAACATAAAGGCGTTGGAGGCGGGCGAGGATCCTTATGGTGAAGAGAGCGATACGCCGATCATTGGGTTGGACCTGGTGAAGGAATTTGATACGCCGACCCTGAGAGACATTTATGCGTCAGGGACATATTTTCATGACGGTAGTGCCAGGACGTTGATAGACACGATCAACAACACGGTAAATGAGAAGGACATGCATGGAAGGACATCTCAACTGAGTCAGCAGGATTTGCAGGATTTGGTAGAGTTCCTGAAGGCGCTGTAAGGTTGTGGTGTTGGTGATCGGGTAATTGAATTGAGTGGAATACATTTTAAGAGAGTAAGTGAAAGGAGAGGACCAACAAATGGGTAAGAGGATAATAGGAGGGGTAATGGTATCGGCGTTGATAGCCGGTGCGTTGGTCTGTGGGGATATCTTTGCGTCGGGCAATCAGGTACTAACGGGCGGTTCGAAGCAGGGAAAGGCCTTATGGACGGATTATTGCGGGATGTCGAAAGAGGTTCAGGGTCCTGTGGATGTGGTAATATTTACCCAGTCACCGAGGACGGCAAAAGGGGATCCTTATCAGAACTATCCGCATTATGTGTCAGAGGGGAGCAGGATTGTTTCCTATAATTTAAAGACGAAGGAAATAAAGGTATTGACCAATGATTTTGCATCAGCCTTTGATCCTTGCACGTACTGGGATGGCAAGAAGTTTGCTTTTGCCGGAATCCATAAGAAGGGCGGCGGATGCCAGATATGGGAGATGAACATTGATGGCAGTGGTGTAAGGCAGATGACCGATTATAAGGGCACGTGCCGTAGCCCGATCTATTATGCGGCTGGCAGTATAGAAGAAGGCAAGGGTCGCATCATATGGCGTGATCGGTATTTTGAGGGAGACTGGAAGGAGAGGGGTACGGTTGACAAAACGGGGTTCATCATTTTTGCCGGTTCACCGGATGGCGTGATGGACGAGTTCCACAATCCGTATGCGTATAATCTTTTCCGGTTGGATACGCAGGGCGGGCATGTGACGGAGAGAATAACCGGCCACGTGCTTTCAGGTATAGAATTTCCAAACCTGAATACTACGATCGATCAGATCACGTACAACGTAAGTTCGAACTACGATCCTTCGTTGACGCCGGATGGAAACATCCTGTTTTCCAGCGTCCAGGCCAATGGCAGCAGGGCAGAGGGAAAAGGCAGGGTGTTATTGGAAGTGGATAACTGGGATGGTGCATATCCAAGGGCAATTTATGGTAACTGTCCCGATGAAATTGGTGGTGCATGTGGCAGGTCTCAGGCCAAGATCACCTTTGGGGATAGGAAGTTGGTGTTTGTAGAATCACCGTACATGAACTGGGGGGTTGGTCAACTGGCCGCAGTCAGTTGGGACGCTCCTTATAACAAGACCTATGAAAGGTTGACGAAGGATGACGGTGGATTGTACAGGAGCCCGTATCCTCTTCCGGATGACAGGATGTTGGTGTCATATGCAGAGAGGGGAGATTTTGGTATCTACTGGTTTGATTGCAAGAATGGCAAGGCAGGAGAATTGGTATACAATGATCCGGAGTGGAATGAACATCAGCCAGCGCCGGTGTATGTAAAGTACAGGCCGAGGTGGATCAACACCTTTACAGCAGGAAAGAATTTTGGTGTAACGGTGGTGACGTATCAGCCGTTTGATCAGGTGAAGGTGGAGGGGTATCCACATTCCTGGGGTACGTGGAATTGCTTTGACACGACGTTAACGGATACAGAGATAGGTCCGTATCCAAGCCAGAGGACAAAGGTAATGAAACCTGGCGATGTGAAGGCCGTGAGGATTGTGGAGGGAGTACAGTGCGTTGAGCCAGATGCGAGCAGGTTCAGGGCTGGGGCAGGGAGTCATCTCTTGGGTGGATGCAGGTCGAGCAGCAACTCGGGTACGGCATTCCAGCAGAGGAGGATCATTGGATATCAGAGTGTGGAGGATGATGGTTCCGTGGTGACATCTCAGACATCAGATACGCCGTACTACATCCAGATTTTAGACGACAAGGGGATGGCCGTGCAGAGCGGGTTGTCCTGGGCGTATTTGCGGCCATATCATGGCAGGATTTGCGGTGGATGTCATGATGGTTCATATAGAGGCAGGGCGTATCAGAATACCCATGCGAAATCATTGTACAACTGGTGGTATGATGACAGGAGCCACTATGATTCACCCTTTGCCTTTGCATACCTGAAGTTTGACAGGAATGGTTCCTATCAGGGAGTAAAGCATGGAGATGATGTGGTGGTACCGTCAGACGTGTACTATGGAGGTCCGTCAGGAACTACATCTCAGCCGGTGGAAGGTTTAACGGATGAGAAGAGGAGGACGGTGGATTTCCGCAGGGATCTGCAGCCGATCATTGATGCGAAGTGTGCGAATTGTCACAATGCGAGCAATCCGCCTGATTTAAGTGGCGGTGGAGAGTTGGTGGCAGTTGACGGCTTAGCTGCATTCAGTCGTGCATACAACAGCTTGCTTGAGTCGCAGAGGGGTAAGGATACGAATCTGGGGGGCAAGTACATCAATCCATCGTCGGCAATCAACAGCTTGCTGATTTGGAGGTTGTATGAGACGCCGCTGAGTCAATTTGCGCCGAGAGAGAATGTATTCCCGGTTGAAGGAAGGGTAATGCATGATAAATTCCTCACGCAGGATGAGAGATACCTGTTTGTAGAGTGGGCAGATATTGGGGCGCAGTGGGACAACATCCAGGGCCCTGATTTCTATCCTGGGTATCATTCAAGATAATATCTGAGAGAAGTCCCTGGGTTTGCTGAAGGGGACGAAAAGTCAGAAACTTGAGCTACTACGAAGAGCTGGGTTATGTGGGTCATTCACCACTGCCCAGCTCTTTGTGTTT
>NZ_MJUW02000067.1 GCF_001753675.2 Candidatus Brocadia sapporoensis
CCCTTGTATTTGCTGGCTTAGCAGCTCATACACCCCTCGAATTGCGAAGGTCGGGTTAAGACTATCGGTGAAATTGCTTTATTACCCATAGATAGACTCCTGGAAAAATTTGGAAATTCTTATGGAAAATATCTTTATGAGGCATCGAGGGGAATAGATGATAGCCCTCTCATTACCCATTGGGAACCAAAGTCAATAAGCAAGGAAGTTACTTTCCAACGGGATATTGACAAATGGCAGGCCATAGCCAGGACTATTGCTGAACTCACCAGAGAGGTCTCAAACGATATGAAGCAGACTGGTTATAAGGGCAGGACCGTTACCGTGAAGGTGAGATTCAGCGATTTCGAAACTCACACAAGGGCTAAAACCCTTGAAAAGTCAATAAATTCTGCAGATGAATTGAGGACAACTGCCTTTGACTGCCTCAGGCGGTTTGAACTAAAAAAGAAGGTCAGGCTTTTAGGAGTAAAAGTGGGATGTTTAGAAAAGTATGAACGTCCTTCTCACAAATAATGTATTCTTATACGTCATTCGGTTGCATAGTGAAGCTGTGATGAACCTGATCAGAAATTGAAGAGGAGGCGATTACCGTAAAACGGAAATACATCGGGATTTTTTATGAGTACAAAATATTAAAAGTTTATGTATGGTACTCTGCATTAATAGTTACATATTCATGCGACAGGTCGCATGTCCAGACGGTATCATTGTAGTTTCCCAACCCAAGCTCCAGCCGGATTGTAATGTTCCTGTCCTTCATGGATCTGCTCAGGGCATTCAGGTCACACTGGGTGGGCATTCCCTTTGCAAAAATGAGGATATTATTGATAAAAAGGGTGACTTTTGATTCGTCGAGTTCCACACCCGCATAACCGGCGGCAGAGACGATGCGTCCCCAGTTGGGGTCTTCCCCGTTAAGTGCCGTTTTTACGAGTGGTGAATCAGCAATTGACCTGGCGATTCGTGCTGCCTCGTTCCGTGATCTCGCACTAATCACATCGATCTGCACAAATTTAGTTGCGCCTTCTCCATCCATCACAATGGCCTTTGCCAGCGTGCTGGTTACATAATCCAATCCTTGCTGAAAAATCAGGAGATCACTATTTTTTTCGGTGATCGTTACTCCGGAGGCACCGTTGGCGATTATGGCGATGGTGTCGTTGGTGCTCATATGACCATCAATTGTAATGCGATTAAAAGAGGATTCTGCGGAATTTCTGAGGCATTCGTTGAGAAGCATTGCCGGCATGGAGACGTCTGTTGTAAGAAAACAGAGCGTAGTTGCAAGGTTTGGGGCAATCATCCCTGCCCCTTTTGTGATTCCACCTATCGTCACATTTTTCTTGTTTATTTTCAGTCTTACGGCAACGGCCTTTTGTTTCGTATCCGTCGTCATAATGGCACGTGCCATTGCATTGCCATGCTCCTGAGTACTTCCAAGAGAATTGGCAGCGGTCTGAATACCAGCAGCAATCTTGTCCATAGGAAGAAGCCTCCCGATAATTCCTGTGGAGGCAACCAGGAGTTCATCTTCAGAAATCTTCAGGCATCGTGCGGCTATCCGCACCATTTCTGCCGCATCTTTATAACCCTGCTCTCCCGTGCAGGCATTGGCATTACCGCTGTTCATGACGAATGCCCGTACACGTCCCTTTTTGATAATTTTTTTACTGATCCTGACCGGAGCTGCGTATATTTGGTTCGTTGTGAACAAGGCGGCACCTGTTGCGGGATATTCTGAAAAAATAATTCCCAGGTCGAGGCTATCTTTTGTGATTTTTATTCCACAATAGGTAGTGCCCGCCTGAAATCCCCTGGGGGCAACAATGCATCCGGTAGTAATTACTTCCACGTTACAGAATTTCCTTTTTGGCGTGTCGTCGACAGGTTAAGTAAGGTATGAGGACAACAATGAAGCTTGGCCATTTCATAACAATGTCACACATGTTGCCATAATTCCCATTGCAACCTGCGGAGCAGTCAATGAAATAGTAAGTCGTATTTTAAGTTCCTGAACCCTGTTTGGTGTAAATCTTTCTCCCCAATTCAGTATTGATTTCTGCTTGTGCTCCACGAAACACCACAACCAAAAGGGTTTTTGTATACTGCCTCTCAAAGGCGGATACGTTATAAAATAAATACGGCGGCGGCGACTACCGTAGTCCACAGTCCATTCTTGTCTCCACGAGCTGCCTGCGTGATGTTTCTGGTCTTTACAATTTTACCACTCATCAGGTATATTTCTTTCCGCTCATCATAGTTTTTTGCCGTGTCGAATTCAACACCCAAGGTTGTAGCCAGCATGGTTGCGGCAAGATCTTCTGCATAGTCGCCTGATTTTTCATCGGTCTCACCATAGGCATGGTGTTCACTCAGATATCCATAATGTTCGTGCTCAGCCGGAGCGGCCATACCCACAGAGGCAGAGATCATCCGGTTCGGCTCATTGGTAGAGTTATCACTCATCACGCAAAAAATCACCTGTCCGGCCTTTAACATGGCAGTGCCTTGTTCCTTCGTAACAATTTTACAATTCGGAGGGAAGATACTGGATACCCGTACCAGATTACATTTTTCAATTCCTGCCTTCCGCAGGGCAAGCTCGAAAGATTGTAACTTGTCTTTATGTTTTCCAACGCCTTTGGTAAAGAATACCAGCCTAGGTATCATCATAGTTAATTTGCTCCCTTAAAGAGATAAAAAATTATAACAAGAATACAGATATTTATGTTGCTTAGTGAAACAAATTTTTTAGGGAAATTCAAATAGAATTTTAAAAATTTAAAATATGTTTTTTATCTTTTTCATTTGCAGCGGAACAACAAACGGATATAACACAATACACCACATTTACGGTCTTTTATTTTTGATTTTATCCTCGCTTCATGATATGGTGTTATTCCTATTCTTAAGAAACCCTCCTTTTTATCCTATGACAGATATTAATGACAAGCTAAAAACTGCCTGGCTCAGGCAATTGAACGAAGAATGGAAGACGGCAAATTTTCTTTACTTTACGAACTCTATGCGTCCACCGAATTTTGAACTGGCGTATTCAGGGACAACATTGGGCAGGTGGAAAGGTGGCTGTCGCCGGTGTCTCTCCATTAGTGTTGCCTTAATTAATAGGCATGCCTGGGAATATGTGCAGGAGGTGCTTTACCATGAAATGGCGCACCAGTACGTGGAAGAAGTTTTGGGGATTTACGAGGAACTTCCGCATGGAGAGACATTCAGGAGGGTTTGCCAGGAAAAGGGCATTGATTCAACTGCTACCGGGAATATTCAAGCCTGGGTGGAAAACCGCAGCAACAGATTCGCCGTGAACTCGGGAAATCAACAGATGCTGGATAAGGTTCATAAACTGCTGGCATTGGCACAAAGCCCCAACGAACACGAGGCTCAGACCGCTATGGCAAAGGCCCATGAGCTGCTATTAAGACATAACCTGACGATTCTGGATACTCAGGCGAAACGAAACTATATACATAAGCAAGTCGGTAAAGTAGGACGAAGAGACCCTGCGAAGTCTACTATCAGCGCAATACTTTGCAAATATTTTTTCGTAGAGGCCATCTGGACGTTCGGGTACGATCAGCACAGAAACCAGAGCGGCAGGGTTTTGGAAATTTATGGTACTCCGGAAAATGTTGAAATGGCAGAGTATGTGTATCATTATCTGCAAAACGTCACGGAACTTTTATGGAGGGAGTACAAAAAGAAAAACACTATCAGCAGGAACAGGCATCGAAGGACTTTTATCTATGGAATCCTGGAAGGGTTTTATCATAAACTGGAAGGTAGGGAGTCGGAAAATATATCTAAAAAACTGGTATGGAAGGGTGATCCCCGACTCAAGGAGTTTTACTACCAAAGAAATCCCAGACGCATCCGGACCTTTTCCCGATATTCACGAACCTGTCAGGATACCTATAATTCCGGAGTATCTCAAGGGAAAAAACTGATTATTCACAAAGGTGTTCGGGAGGGCGGCAGCAAGAAGATTAAGTATTTAAACTAATCGTTTCGCAGGGTAAACGCAATCAACCATGAATAATATGAAGAATGCACATTTTAAAAATGATAACTTCACCACAGTTATTTCTCTTGATAACCGATATAACTTTTTACTCTTACAAAATTCATTGTATCGTATCACTTTAGTTTTTTGAAAAAAGTCTGTGCTAATAAAGATATCATGCTTGGAGGAGGTAATGTAGGGATTGTCCCTGTACTCAAAGAATTCACCATTGGCGAATCTTCTGAATTGACAAACAGGGTGGCATGGACAAACTTCGTTTGTCCATGCGGAACTTGCACAATGTTGTTTGTAAAACATTCATTTTAAAATGGGGATAGACGACTCAAGTCCGATTATTGTACATGCAGAGTTTTTTTGCAGTGTGATAAAAACAGAGATAAGCACTGCCTATTCGTATCACTCCGTTAGATTATGGTATGTATGCATCACGTCTGGAATTCACAAGGTGTACGCCTCTTAAGCATGCAGACAGTCTCAAAGGCGATCTCATCTGCAAATGTTTTTCAAAATACTAAAGTGATACATTTTATCTTTGCAGCATTCATAAATCGAGTAATTATTCGATGTGCCTTCACTCGCAATTATTACGAGTGAATAGCATATTGGTTCTACAATCCCGAAGGAGTGTCATTCTTACTGCAATATCGTTATGCAATTATGATTAACCCCATAACGCAGCAAAGCCGCAACCAAATCCCCCCTATCGTTCTAAGAAAATATTCACTGCCACTGCGTAACTACTCAGCGAAACTGATGGTGAGAGAGAATATTTTCTCAGAATAGTTAGGAGCCGATAGGGAAAACGGG
>NZ_MJUW02000090.1 GCF_001753675.2 Candidatus Brocadia sapporoensis
CACGGATAAACTCGTTTATCCGTGCTTGCTTGAATACACGCATTGGCATGAATGATAAGACATGGACAAACAGAGTTTGTCCATGGCACCCGGAGACGAGGGTTTGTATCAGCTTCTCATGCCTGGAAAATGGTCAGGCATGAACTGGTGCGACGGAGAAAGAAATCCTGCTCCGGCAGTTGATGAGATGCATCTCTAAATAACAAAAACGGGGTGGCACGGATAAACTCGTTTATCCGTGCTTGCTTGAATACACGCATTGGCATGAATGACAAAACATGTCCATTTGTTTATTGTTGAAGCACGGGGAGAAATGTTTGAGGAGTTTGTTTAACGGAGAGATCGGTGCACAGAAAATATTCAAACCCTTTGCTCCTGTATCGTACGGAGTCGGGCGGTATCCGAGGCGCTTCCGGGAGTTTTTTGAAACGACGATAATGGTATCTGTCTGTTCTCGTGTGTCTCTTTCAGCCGTTTGACGATTATTTTTTATTTACGTTATTTGTAGATGATCAGGAGATCTCTTGCCTCAACGCTGTCCTTTGCCTTAACCAGTACCTGGCTAATGATACCATCGTGTTCGGCATAAACAGTCGCTTCCATCTTCATCGCTTCCATAATTAGAAGGGGGTCGTTTTTAATAACTTTATCATCTGCAGCCACCTTTACGTTAACAATCATGCCCGGCATCGGGGCTCCTATATGTTTAGTGTTTTCTTCTTCCGCCTGAGGCCGTTTAATAACAGAAGCTGATACCTTGCGATTGGCAATAACTACCTCGCGTGGCTGTCCGTTAAATTCGAAGAACACGGTGCAGTTTCCCTCGTTATTTACCGGGCTTATGGCTACCAGTTTAAAGATTAACGTTTTTCCTTCCTCAATTTCAATGGTAACTTCTTCATTTATAGGTAAACCGTAAAAAAATACGTCCGTAGGGACAACGGAAACATCATCATATTTCTTTCGATGCTCAGCATATTGAATAAAAACGTCAGGATACATCAAATAGGACATAAGCTCTTCCCCGGTTATCGTTCTTGATATCCGTACCTCCACCTTTCTCTTGATTTCCTCAAGATTCACGGATGGCAAATTCGCGCCTGGTCTTTCAGTTGAAGCTGAAACTCCCCGTAAAATCTTTTCCTGTACCTCGCGCGGGAAACCTCCGGTAGGCTGACCGAGACGGCCTTCAAAGAATTCTACGACCGAGGTAGGAAAAGAAAGATCCCTGGTATTGTTGAGAACATCCTGAGCCTGGATGTTGTTTGTTACCAGGAAGAGGGTCATATCCCCGACCACCTTTGAAGAGGGAGTTACTTTTACAATATCTCCAAAGAGCTGATTAACGTCTGCATAGACGTCTGTAATTTCATGCCAGCGATGCGCCAAACCCATAGATTGCGCCTGTTGGAACAGGTTGGTAAACTGACCGCCGGGGATTTCGTGATGATACACTTCGGCAGTGCTGGCTTTTTGAATGGATTCGAATATTTCATAATACTCTCTGACCACTTCCCAGTAAGCCGAGAGCGACCCGAGTGCCTTAAAGTCCATGCCGGTGTCACGTTCGTGAAAACGCATCATTTCCACGAGGGTATTCATGTTCGGCTGGGATGTTAGTCCGGAAAACGGCCCTATCGCAGCATCAACAATGTCCACACCTGCTTCTGCTGCCTTAATGAGCGTGGCGATCTGGCCACCGGATGTGTCATGTGTGTGAAGATGTATAGGAATTTTCAGCTTGGATTTCAAGGCGCTCACCAGTTCATAGGCGGCATATGGTTTCAGGAGCCCGGCCATATCCTTGATTGCCAGGATATGCGCTCCAAGACCTTCCAGCTCTTTCGCCATATTTACATAATATTCTACCGTATATTTGTTCCTCTTTGGGTTAAGAATATCACCGGTGTAACATATGGCAGCTTCGCATAATGCGTGGGTTTCCAGCACGGCATCCATGGTTACTTTCATGTTTTCAACCCAGTTGAGTGAATCAAAGACCCGGAAAATGTCTATACCGCTCTCCGCAGACTGTTTGATAAATGCCCTGACAACGTTATCGGGGTAATTTGTATAACCGACCCCATTCGAAGCCCTGAACAGCATCTGGAAAAGGATGTTAGGCGCCAGTTTGCGCATGTGACGCAGTCGTTCCCAGGGGCACTCCCAGAGAAATCTCATGGCGGTATCAAAAGTTGCTCCACCCCACATTTCCAGTGAAAAGAAGTCCGCATGATTTCTGGAGTAGACTTCTATTATTTTCAGCATATCCATAGTTCTCATACGGGTGGCCAGAAGAGACTGATGTGCATCACGGAATGTTGTGTCTGAGAGCAACAGTTTTTTCTCCTTGAGAATATGCTGCGCAAATTTTTCAGGCCCCATTTGCAGGAGAAGATCACGGCTGCCTTTCGGTCTTGGATTTTTTCGATCAACGGCGGGAACGGGTGCTTCACGGCGGCAAACAGATTTAGGCGCTTCCCTAACAAGCGGGTGACCGTTGATTAGAATGTCCCCTATGAAACGCATGATGCGGAATGCACGGTCTCTGCGGCTTGGAAAGTGAAAAATATCGTGATTTTCATCAATGAAACGCGTGGTGCATCTACCTTTCTGGAAATCTTTATGATTGATCAGATTAATGAGATACGGAATATTGGTTTTCACACCACGAATCCGGAATTCATGCAACGCCCTGTCCATACGGCGTACCGTCTCTTCAAAACAGGAGCCGTATGCAGTAACTTTTACCAGCATGGAATCGTAGTATGGCGTTACAAGGGCTCCGGAAAAGGCAGTTCCTGCGTCAAGCCGGATACCCATGCCTCCCGCAGAACGATAATGCTGGATACGGCCGTAGTCGGGAATAAACTTGTTGGAAGGGTCTTCTGTAGTGATCCGGCACTGAAAGGCGATGCCATTTGTGTGAATAGCATCCTGGTTTGGTATAAGAATCTCGGGTGAATTGAGGGGGTATCCTTCACTGATAAGGATCTGCCGCTTTACCAGATCGATACCGGTAATGATTTCCGTGACGGTGTGTTCCACCTGAATTCTGGGGTTGATCTCGATAAAATAAAATTGATTCGTTTCCGTATCAAGGAGAAATTCCACCGTTCCTGCATTATCGTAGTCAACGGATTTACATATTTTAACCGCCGCATTACAGATGCTCCGTCTGACATTTTCGTCAAGATTCTGAGCCGGTGCGATCTCAACAACTTTCTGGTGGCGCCTCTGGAGCGAGCAATCACGTTCAAACAGGTGCACAATATTATGGTGTTTGTCACCAAGAATCTGTACTTCAATATGTCGCGCATTTTCAACATATTTTTCAATGAAACACTCATCAGAACCAAATGCTGTCAGGGATTCACGTTGTGCTTCATGAAGGCGACGACTCAAGTCTCCCTCATTATGAACAACACGCATACCGCGACCACCTCCGCCATGAGCAGCCTTGATAATAACCGGATAACCCAAAGTGTCGCACAGAGCTTTGGCTTCTTTAAGGCTTTTAATGGGATAATCACTTCCGGAGAGAATGGGAACCTGCATGTTTTCAGCAATTTTTCTGGCAGAGGTCTTATTCCCGAGCATGTCTAGAATCTCCGGCCGGGGACCGACAAAGGTGATGCCGGTCTTTTCGCAGGCACGGGCAAAGTTGGCGTTTTCTGAAAGAAACCCGTATCCAGGATGAATGGCATCTACTTCTTTTTCTTTTGCCAGTTGAATGATGCCATCGATATCCAGATATGCTTTGACAGGATCTTTTCCCTTTCCAATCTGGTATGCTTCGTCTGCCTTAAATCTGTGAAGTGCAAAGCGGTCTTCGTGCGAATATATTGCCACCGTTCTTATCCCGACTTCATATGCCGACCGGCAGACCCGTATCGCTATTTCACTACGGTTGGCAACAAGGAGCTTTTTAAATTTTTTGATTACCATATTTTTCATAGAAAACAATCTTTTCAAGAGCAAATCTTGGCCTTTGCGGTGGTTCTTCGGCAGGATATCCTACCGGGAGTAATGCAATAATTTCAATATCGTTTGGAATTCCGAGTATTTCTTTGACCTTAGTATCATCAAACCATCTCACCCAACAGGTACCCAACCCCAATGCCACTGCGTGAAGAACGATATGTTCAATGGCAATATCCGTATTTCCCGTGGCAGCAATGAGCAAATGCCATTTGATGTCAGCGCATATCACACCTTTCTTTAATGATGGCACAAATACCTCACGACTCCTCCTTGGTAGCGCACCGGCATCGATAAGCTCATCAATTCTTTCTGAAAATTCATCAAAGGTCTTAATGTCTGCGCAACAGGCGATGATTGTGGGGGCTTGTCCGACATGCCGTTGATGGTATGAGGCCGATTGTAATTTTTGTCGTATGTCGGCATCTTTCACGACAATAAATCTCCACGGCTGGGTGTTGGAGCCTGACGGAGCAAGCCTTGCACTTTCTAAAAGTTGTAATATCAATTCATCCGGCACAGGGTCTGGTTTAAATCTTCTGATACTTCGACGTTTATGAATTGCTTCTTTGACATCCATGCTTTTGACCATCGCCTCTTTCATCGGTTCTGTGCAAGATTACGTAATTAGGGGTTTCCTTTTGGCAGTAAAGTCTTTATGCTCTAAATTTGGCAAATTATTTCATAAGCTAGATAGAATTTCAAGGTTTTTTATATTTGACAATTATAATTAAACAAATTTCGTAACTATTCAGCGTACTTTCGCTCACAAACCCTATGGGTGAACAAAATATTGAT
>NZ_MJUW02000113.1 GCF_001753675.2 Candidatus Brocadia sapporoensis
TTTTGCTAGAGAGAATTTTTTTCGCTTGACAAAAGCCTTCTAATGGGTGACCCTTACTTACTTACTTTGGTAGAAAAGACAGAGGCAAATACTCAGGAGAAGGTGAAAGAAGTAGCAGCAGATTGTGGTTATGAGAGCTATGCAAATTATGAGTACTCTTTGCGGGAGTCTTTGAAGCGATATACCCGTAGGGTTCAATCTCAAGCCTTACCTGGATGCACGAGGTTGTCTCAATATTCCCGTTGCGAAAGGAAAAGTCTCCTTTATAAGGAAAGTAGATGCTTATGGGAAAGTTGAAATTAACGGCGATCAATACTTTATCAGGAAAAAGCTTGAGGGACAGTACATTGTTGCAACCATTTTTACGCAGCGTAAGAAACGGGTGGTAAAACACGAGGGTAAAACGATCAAGACTTTTCCTTTTCCTATAAAGGGTCATATAATCGATCCCTTACTGAAAGATAAAAAGAAACGACAAACCTTATAGGAACTATTTAGCATGGGGCAAAACGGATTATTGTTGAATGTGTGTGAGTTTGTTTTCGTTGCACATTTTTAATTATTTTAGCGGGCAGGCATGGTTAACTCCAGTCGTCCTACGGACTCCTTCCGTTAACCATGCCTGCCCTTTATCTGATTAAGTTCACGATGTTATGATAGCAACCAGCTAGCCTTTAGTACACCGTCTTACGCCCCAAATACAGCAAGACGCCAATTGCAAATGCCATATAACCAATCAACAGAAACTTTGTGGTAAATGCGACTGAATTATTTGTATCCTCATGTGAGATATAGAGTTTGTAGGCGATGAGATTCGCCAGCGACCCTACCAGGCTCCCGAATCCGCCAACATTTGTGCCCCAAAGCAGGGCTTCCCACTGCGGAGTGAATCTGGCAAATAAAAGTGCTGCCGGAACATTGCTGATGATTTGGCTTAACAACGAAGAAAACATGAAGATATGGCCTGAATGTTTGATATTCTCAGCGAACAAGCATTGCACATTATCTGCAATACCAAAAAAAGCTACAAAAGTTAACAAGAGAGCGTAGTCGATTTGCAGACTGTCCCGATCAAAGAAAAGAACGAAGGCGACAACGATAAATCCAACCTGAATGGGGAGGATATGCAGCACAACGAAAATAATGCCAAGCAAAAATGCCGCATAGATATATGCCGATCTTCTGATAGTGGTTACGGGTTGAGGAACCTGATTATTTGATGTCTTTAATGCTATTGAGGCAAGGATGAGGAGTACGAGGAATACGAGGGAAAATGGCGCGATGGCTGCAACAAATGTTTCAGGATGAACCCCGTAAAACCAATAGATAAAAAGGTTTTGAGGGTTGCCAAAGGGTGTTAGTGCGGATCCGGCATTTGCGGCTAACGCTTCTAGAATGACTATGATATCTTTGCGATTTATATTGAGCTCTAGTGTCAGCGGAACGATAACAATTAGTGCCACATCATTCGTTATAAGCATGGCTAAAAGAAATGTGATAACAATCAGCTTTAACGGAATGAATTTCCCTCTTTCAACACTTTGAGATAGCCGTAATATAAGGCCGCTCTGTTCAAGCCCTTTTATAACGATAAAGAGAACTGCCAGAATAAAAAGAATCTGGTACTCGGCAATCGAAAGGACCGGCGAGCGATGAAGATATATGGATGTACCTACCAGCACAGCAATGGAGGCAATGAGCAGCCATTCCTTTAAGATAAAATCATACAATTTATCTTGTAGTTTCAATCTCTTCCCTGTGTCTGACTTCGCTGGTTAACAACCAAATTGGGCATCAGTGATCTCCTGTTATCTACTTTGAAATGTACTTTTTTCGCCGTCCAAGCCTTTAGGCCAGTAGGCGAAGTATCGATTTTCATTCGTTACATAGAACAATTGCTCAGGAGTGGCAAACTTGACAGATTCGGTAAATAATTTCTTTTCAACTTCCTTATTTCCGCGTCCCATAATGTGCTGATTCTACATTCTCTTGATTAAAATATAAAGCCTTTTCTTTAGGCACGTGCGTCTCATCGTTCACGCCTAGCGGGACATATCGCCCGCTTGCGGATGGGCAATATACACCCTGATACAATGTGTTTTTGTCAACAAACCAACTTTAAAAAACCGTCGGCTGTTTCCAGCAAACTGCACGGTAGATGCTCCACGCTTATTCAATACAGCGACAACAACTTATTCACCCGCTCGTCCGATTTACGGATTTTATGCATCACGAGATTGTCTTTTTCCTTTCGCCAACCTTACGCCTATTAAACCCTTGTTGAATTTTACTGATCAAATTATTTTGCGCGAAATCACCCAACGCTGAAACTCCGTGATCGTGAAGTCGTTTTCTGAGATGGTTTGCCGGGCATTCAATATCTCATGTATTTCTCCAATTTAAGTAGGTAAAAGATTCTCAACAGCCTTCCAGACAATCATTTCATCAATGATGTCACACCATGTGTTAACATGTATTAATATGTTCTAGAGTCTATGATGCGGTAATATCCGGATATTCTGTTAAGAAACTCATCATCATACTTTTTTTATCCTGCTAAGGGCTTCCCCGATAACCTCAAATCCCTCTCATCTGTTCTTTGTGTGATGGCGACATTTTGATCTTCCCTGAAATTCATACCTTGGGTAAATCTTTGCATTTCTTCTGCTGCTTGAAGAATATCTATAAGATTTTTCCGAATCGCATCTTTCATAAATGATGGTCTTTGTTTTTCAACTGTTTCTTTAAAAATCGGATTTCTAGCAGTAACAAAAAGATCAAGGCGTTTAATGGGGAATAGTCGACGGATACGATCGATTCCCGATTTTAGTTTAATCAGGTCAATTATAACGCAGCAAAGCCACAACCAAATCCCCCCTATCGTTCGACCGATCCTTCGGCAGGCTCAGGATGTTGCGCCGTGCATGGCGAGCCTGTCGAACCATCATGACGAAGTCAAGGGGGCGAAGCGGGGTGTAAAAAATTTGCAAAAAAAGAAAGATTTTACATGGTAATACTACAAGGAGAATATTATTTATTGTTGGATATGATTTCAATATTTTTGATGCCCGGCAGAGCATCCGTTGCTCCAACAGCGTATTATACCCGTGGCGGGCGGATACGCAGTTGGAGCAAAAGTGACCTCATCTCTCAGATCAACGGTGCTCTCTTCCTCCCGACCTCCCCGCGGTCAGAAGGAATATTTATTTTTCTATTTGTTCAACACTTACTAACGCACTGTTGCATGAAAAATAAAAACCAAGCAAAAGTAGTCAGGGGGCGTATCGCCAGTTCATGACAATATCAGTATAACGTTTGTCTTAAAATGCTACAGGCACTGCACTTTTCTTGCGGCTTTTTTCGAGGTCCTGTTCGTAGTATTTCATCACACCCTTGAGCGAACACAGGCTGCCGCACATAGTGCAGGTATCCTCATCCATGGGAGGACGGCTGTTGCGAATCTCCTGTGCGCGTTCTTTTGTTATTGCTGTTTCGTACTGCGTCTTCCAATCCAAGTCCCTGCGGGCGATGCCCATCTTCAAGTCTAAATTCTTGGCCTTATCTTTTAGTTTTACCATATCACCAACATGAGCTGCGATACGGGCGGCCATGACACCTTCGCGGACGTCATCAGGCCCGGGGAGGGCAAGGTGTTCCGGGGGTGTCACGTAACATATGAAATCGGCTCCATAACACGATGACAAGGCGGCGCCGATGGCCGACGAAATGTGATCGTATCCTGGCGCCACATCGGTGGTAATCGGTCCAAGCATATAAAATGGGGCGTTGTTGCTGAGACGTTTTTGGATAATCACGTTGGCCTCAATTTCATCGATCGGTATATGGCCAGGGCCTTCTACAATGATCTGTACTCCTTTGCTTTGGGCGTATTCGGCGATTTCGGAGTTGATAATAAGTTCCTGTATCTGGGCACGGTCGGTGCTGTCGTGGATGGCGCCTGCCCGGAGGCCATTTCCAAGGCTGAGGATGACATCGTGCTTTTTCATAATACCAATGAGACGGTCGATCTGCTCATAAAGCGGATTCTCTTTTTTGTTGTGATTCATCCATGCTGTTAAAAAAGAGCCTCCACGGCTTACAAGTCCGCCATAGCGATACCCTTGCTTTTTGAGTCGTTCTAACGTTATGAGGTTTATTCCACAGTGGATTGCCATAAATCCTATTCCCTCTTCTGCCTGTTGTTCAATGACATCAAAAAGGAAATCCGCTTCCATGTGTACAACCGAACCCTTCTTCTTGTTGGTTTCGATTGCAGCCTGATACAGGGGTACGGTGCCCACGGTAAGGGAAATGGAGTCCAGCACGCGTTTTCTGATCATGGTGAAATCTCCACCCGTTGAGAGTTCCATCAGGGTATCGGCGCCATATTTTTCGGCAGTTTTTGCTTTTTTTACCTCCATATCAATATCAACAATATCGGGCGAGGTGCCAATGCTGGCATTTACCTTTGTTTTAAGCCCCTTTCCAATACCAACAACACGGGCATTTCTATTTGGGTTTCCATAAATAACGATCTGCCCTTTTGCAATACCTTCGCAAATAAATTCTGGAGAAACATCATCGTAGGCTGCCGCCTCTTTCATTGCTTCTGTTATAATACCATCACGTGCGAGTTCTAACTGAGTTTTCATGTAATTTTACTCCAAATTAATAAACTAAATGGCAGATTCGCTTCGCTTAATCCACCTTACTCAACTCCAAAGACCGATTTTTATAAATTGTTGAAACAACCAGTGTAGCGTTTTTCAAAAATATCTACATATATTATTGTCACTGCGAGTGAAAGCGAAGCAACCTTGAGTCTTTTGTAAACAACAGATTGCTTCGCTTCGCTCGCTACGATAGCCTTTTTTTGCGTTCGCTATCGATTTCTTTTTCTATAAAAACTTAAAAAAATGAAAATTATATTATAATGTCTTTGTCGACTTTATCACGAAAAATTTTCAGCAAGACCTCTTTGTTAAATTTGGTTACATCCAGTCCTTTATCAAAGGGAATCACGCCTAACAGGGGAAGGCCGGTAAGCCGCTTTATTTCATCAATATTTGTCCTCATGACGACGTCATTGCCGTTTTCCGTGGACTCATTCATAACAATCCCCTTGACGGCGAGTCCGTGTTCGCGTGCATACGATACGGTTAATAGGGTGTGATTTATTGTGCCAAGGTTAGGCCGGCATACGACAATGACCGGCAACTCCATCTCATAGGCCAAATCCACAACAAAGTAGTATTCATCAATCGGGACAAGCAACCCGCCAATGCCCTCGATAATAAGATACTCATGCCTTTCACATAGAGAGTCATAGGCCATGCGTATTTTTTCCAAGTCTATCTTTGTATCACTCAGCCGCGCTGCTATCGTTGGAGCGAGGGGTTGTTCAAGACTGACGGGGTTGATGAGTTCATATTCGTCATCTACTTCCGCAGAATTTTTTAAAAAGATGGCGTCATCGGATATAAGGGTGTTATTTACCCGTTTACAGCCTGTAGCGATTGGTTTCATAACCCCAACGTCAAGCCCCTTGTTTCTGTAAAGAGCTGCCAAACCGCCGGCAACCATGGTCTTCCCTACCTGCGTATCCGTACCGGTAATAAAATATCCTTTTCCCATAACGCTTTCTCCTTCTCATAGCCCACACACACTGGAAAAGATAAAATACAAATCACGAAATTCGTATTTCAACTCTGTCAGGGTTTCAAACCCTGACAGAGTTAATTTTACTCATATCTTTGCTTAAGAATGTCAAAATTGTCTTTGGAAGATTCTTGATTTTATCGGCAATAAATTGTCTATGTTTAGGCGCTAAGCGCCTATGCCATTCTTCTGAGATGTTTGCCGTTATTGATCGTAACGTTCATGGTACATTTCTCTCAATGCCTGTGCTTCTTCGGGAGAAAGGCCCTTCATCCATCGGTGCTCCTCTTGCGCAAGCAGCGCTTCAATTTTGTTTTCATATTTTAACTGCATCTCCGGACTTTTCTGTGCCGCCGCCTTGATTACGGCGGGTAAAAATTTCAGATAGAAATGCTTTGCTACCTTATACATCCCCTGCCAGTGGGTAAAGTCAGGACCCATCATGCTTGCACCATGCCGCGCCCGGCGTCCCTCATGGTGCCACAGTTCCCAGAATATCCATTGCACCTCATGTTCAAAGGGAGCTTGCGGATTCAGCACCCCATCAGTGATTAATTCATTCATGAAAGATTGAGCAGGTCCGGCAAATTTTTCATTATAGAGCAACACTAAATCATCAAATTGCTTGTAAAAATTATCGATATAGGCGTCGTTATGGCAGTTTCTGCAAGCGCCTTTCATCTCTTCCCTGCGTTCTTGCCATGTTACAATTTTTATCACACGTCTCGGTACCGTCGTATTCACCAGTTTTTCATCTTTGTATACCTTCTCAATGGTCTGGACTTCATCGCCAACCTTTGGAAGCAGCTTCTTTTCCGGGTAATCTTCCTTATATCCATCCTCATAAATTATCAAGTTGATCTTTGTGCTCACCACGGGGCGAAGTGTCCAGCTAATTCGATTCCCTGTCTCATGGTTGTTTCCTATGTACACACCATTGAAAGTCATATAACCACCAACGTGGCAGGTAATACACGTAGGAGCCGCAGAGTAATCCCTTCCAAGAATCCAGTCGCCTTCTTTATCAAGCGCCATGTGATCCCGGTTCGCATAAAACGCAATGCCGTGCTTTGATTCGTTATACACCTCAATGTGCGGATGATCAGGGCCCATGTGACATTTACCGCAATTTTCCGGTGAGCGGGAAAGTTTTGACTCAAAGGCATGGCGGGAATGGCAGGCGTGACAGGACCCTTTTGACCCATCGGGATTGAGACGACCCATGCCGCTATTTGGCCATGTGTCAGGGTCCAGGACGGGTTTTCCGTCCATACCGTTTTTCATTATCTTTCCCTGAGTATCCCGTTTAAATTTAATCATGCTGCCATGGCACTGCCAGCAGCCGTTTGTGGCATCCGCAAAATTATTCGGGAGACCGGCCACCTTTTCCGCCAGCACGTTATCCAGGCTTGCCAGAATTTCACCCGCCTTTGCGTGACGGCTTTTTGAAAACCCTTCGTACTCCCGCTGATGGCAACGTGCGCAGTCCTTTGGAGTGACCAGGGTGGCTATCAAAACGTCTTCGTGCTGCCAGGCATCAACCTCTCCCGGATTAGCCTTGTGGCAATTCACACAACCGACACCGTGCTGTGCATGCCGCGACCGTTCCCACTCCAGAACGAGGGCAGGAGCGTAGTTCCGGTGGCAACTGACACACTGCTTATTTTCGACGGTGATTACCGGGGGCAGTTCTTCCTTTTTTTTCCGTTGCTTCGAAAGCGCTGCGTTCTTCTGCCGAAATCCCTTCTGTTCCGCACAACCGGTAACCATAACCAACATACCTAGCATCGCAAACAAACAGACACTTCGTATCGTATTCTGTGGTTGAATCATATCTGTCTCTCCCGGGTTACTCTTTTTTATGCAAGCGGTCATTTTCGACGCTGAGAAATATTCTAAACGCATCTCTGTCTTCTTTTAATTCAGAGGATGAGGCAAGGAAGATTTTGAAAGATTTCATAATGATGAAGTTTCCCTTTTTTTCAATTCTCATAACGCAACAAAGCCGCAACCCTCTTCTCCTTAGTGAAGGAGGAAAAGAGGGTTGTGGAAATACTTGTTACAAGAGAAGGGTGTCCGAAATGACACCGCAAGACATCACGGCGAGCCATTTACCTTTACGTCAAATGTACACCCCAGAAGTTTTGCGGCGCGCCGGCAGGCAACCATGCGAGCCGTAAATATTTCGAAATATTCCACCAGATCCGAGATGTCCTTGTCAATATCGAGATTGAGGGTAATTGCCTTTTTCGGCACGTCTATATGCAGCTCGGATTTTGTTACGGCGTAATTGACCCGGTCGTGGATATCAAAGGTAATCTCCTTTGTACTTCTTACTCTCGAACGGTGGACATCCGATTTGTCTGCAATAATGAGCGCTGCAGATACGGGGCTTACGATATCACAGGTACCTTCATCATGGTTTCCTACTGCGCTCATCACGAGAACACGGTCTTCCACGGGCATGTTGAGTTCTTTTAAGAACAGAGCAGACAGGAAAGCGCTGTGTTCCGGATGCGAGTGGCGGCTAACCACATTTCCTATATCATGAACATACCCGGAGATGGCTGCGAGTTCACAAGCATTTTCATCATAACCAAGTTCCTGAAGGATTTTCCTCGCGTTTTTTGCTACATAATTTCCATGGCGTTCTCCATGTTCCGTATAGCCGATTACCCCTAAAAAATCATTTGCTTTTTTTATATATACTTGAACGTCCGGATGGCTCTTAACCTGTTCTAATGTAATCATAGCTGCTTATTTTGCCTTTTTCCATGTGGTACCGTCTGGTTTATCATCCAGTGCAATACCGATTTCTGAGAGTTTATTACGGATAAAATCTGATAATTGCCACTGCTTCGCCTTCCGCAATTCATTGCGGGTGTCGATAAGGACATTCATGACATCTTCCGTCGTTTTATCTTCAGCTTGCCAACCAAAGGAAAGGGTTGCAGTTTGTGCTTTTGTCTCCTTATCACTGCGTTTCGGGATAATTCCCAGAATATCACCGCCGAGTTGCTGATACAGGGTATCAATGTCCTCCAGGCATTTCTTACTGACCTCCTGGCCTGAGTTAAGCAAGGTATTGACCTCTTTTGAAAAGTCAAAAAGGACGGCAATTGCGCTGGAGGTGTTGATATCTTCATCCATTGCCTCGATGAATGCCTTCCTGCAGTGTTCCAACTTTTCTGAGAAAACACCAGTCGGTGAACCGTTCTTTGCGGAGCTGATCCGCTCCCACAGATTTTCCATGGTATTGAGCAGGCGTTTGAGGCCTTTGTCCGCCGCATCCAGAGCCTCATTACTAAAATCCAATGGGCTGCGGTAATGGGTATTGAGGATAAAGAACCGGACCGTTAAGGGGTTGTATTTTTTAAAGGCATCCTTGAGAGTAATAAAATTCCCGAGAGATTTCCCCATTTTTTGACCATTTACGGTAACCATATTATTGTGAATCCAGTATCGCACAAAGGGCAATTCATTCGCTGCCTCGCTCTGTGCAATTTCGCACTCGTGATGCGGGAAGATGTTTTCCAGTCCGCCACCATGAATATCCAGGGTCTGTCCGAGATATTTCATCGACATGGCGGAACATTCAAGATGCCAGCCGGGAAAGCCTTCTCCCCAGGGACTCTTCCATCGCATGATGTGGCCAGGCTCTGCCTTCTTCCAAAGTGCGAAATCGGAAGGATTTTTTTTCTCGGGGTTAATTTCTATCCGGGCGCCTGCCTCAAGTTCCTCCTGCTTTCTTCCAGAAAGCTTTCCATATTCCTTAAAGGCATTAACGTTAAAATAGACGGAACCGTTGGATACATAGGCAAACCCTTTTGCAATCAACTTTTCCACGAGTTCAATTTGTTCCGGAATATGCGCCGTTGCCCGTGGTGAGATGTTGGGTCTCACATTGTTCAGCGCATCCATGTCCTCGAAGTAACTCCGGGTATAAATTTCGACAAGTTCTGCCGGCTCGAGTCGTTCTCTCTGGGCGCGTTTTAGTATCTTATCCTCACCGGTGTCAGCATTGTCAGTCAGATGTCCGACGTCGGTGATATTCTGTACGTAACGAACTTTATAACCCATATATCGAAGATAACGGACGATAACATCAAAACTCACATAGCTCTTTGCATGCCCGATGTGAGGATGGTCGTAAACGGTAGGACCACAAACATACATGGTCACAAGACCTTCATGCAAAGGGGTAAAGATTTCCTTTTTTTTTGTTAGAGAGTTATAAAATTTTAGCGTCATGTTTATATTCTTAAGATATTAAATCTGCGTTATAATGGTTCCTCTAGAGTACTGGTAAGAAAATACACATTTTCATACACTGACCCGAAACGGGTCGTAAAAGACAAAATCTGAAGTACGAAATTGATGAGTCAACCCGGTCCAAGGTTAATTTTATTCATGTTTTCACCAACATCGAACAATTACTTTCTTATCAGAAGGAATCGTTCGATCCTCTTTTTGCACGTATCAATGCCCAAAATCAGGGCAATATTATACATTTCCAGTCCATGTTCTCTTCCGGTTAAGGCGACCCGGATAGGCAGATAAAGTCCCTTGCCATTTACCTTTGTTTCCTCTTGAACAGCCTTTAGAATATTTTTGAAAATTTCAGAAGAAAGAACGTGTGTTTTGCAGAGTTCGTTGTAAAAAGACAAGAGTACCGATTGTGTTATCTCTGACGTCAGAAACTCGATATGTTTCTCACTGACAACAACATCCCTGAAAAAGATATTTGTTTCCTGGGCAATTTGAGACATACAGGATATGTTGTTTCGCACAGCATCTACGATCAACTTCAGCTTCGTCCTGTCGATTGCGTATTCATCTGCGGAAATGAAGCCGGCGGCTTGCAGATAAGGTATCGCTAAATCGACAAGCCTTTCTATTTCAGCTTCCCTGAGGTATTGCCCGCTTAGCCAATCTAATTTTTGTTGATCAAATACCGATGGAGCCTTACTCATTGTACCGATTTCAAACGTATCGACAATATCGTCGGCCCTAAATTTTTCTTTTTTATCCCTTGGCGCCCACCCGAGGAGCATCATGTAGTTAAGGATCGCCTCTGGCAAATAACCCAATTTACGGTATTCAGAAAGAGAAAATGCCCCATGCCGTTTGCTCAGGAGTGTCCGGTCTGCACCCATAGTAAGCGAAAGATGGGCGAATTGTGGTGGTTTTTGACCCAATGCATGAAAAAGCACTATGTGACATGGAGTATTTGACAAATGATCCTCTCCGCGGATGACGTGGGTAATCTTCATCATGGTGTCATCTACAGCAACGGCAAAGTGAAACGAAGGTGTTCCATCAGAGCGCATAATCACAAAATCACCAAACAAACTCAAGTCAAATTGACATACCCCCCGAATTAAATCTTCAAAGACAAGCAATTCCTCCGGAACTTTAAAACGGATGACAAAATTCAGTCCAGATGTCTCAAAAGCCTTTATTTGCTTGTCTGTCAGGTTACGGCAGCGATTGTCATATCGTGGAGGCTTTCCTGTTAGTTTTGCAATCTGCCTGCGTTCTTCCAATTCCTCCAGGGTACAATAGCAGCGGTATGCAAGCCCTTCTTTTAAGAATTTCTGGCAGATATCGTGATAGATCTGCAACCGCTCTGACTGTACATACGGACCGTATTGACCGCCCGCATCCGGGCCTTCCTGCCATGCCAGACCTAACCAATGGAGGTCATCCATGAGTTGAACCATGTGTTTTTTTTCAGAACGTGCAATGTCGGTATCTTCGATCCTCAGGATAAAGATGCCGTTATGCCGTCTTGCGAATAGCCAGTTGTAAACGGCCATGCGTGCATTTCCGATATGTAAGAGACCAGTAGGTGAAGGTGCAAAACGAACTCGAACCATTTTAGTATTTAATAAGACGAGATTTAATTAGGTTGGGTTTTAAAAGATAAGAACCCAACGATGTTATTTTTTTATAATAATTGAATTTTATAAAAAAGCCACCACCGATCGTTCAACGAAGCTTACGGCGAAGTTCCCCTTACAGTTTAACCACAAGGGATTTCGTCAAAAGCTCCGTCGAACGATAAACCACACGCGCTACGCATCTTATTCATTCCCGGAATAGCCATTCCAAAGATACATAGGTTTGGTACCGTCACGGTCTTGCAGATGAGAAATATCCAGCTTGATGGTATTCTGCTGAAACAACTTTTTAGACATTAAGCCAAAAAGATCCGCCAGCCCGTAGTGTTTTTCATATCGCACAACCGTTGCTTCCGTAAGTCCCGCCATTTTTTTTGTTATAGCGATAGCATCTTCCGGGTAACCTAACTGATCAATCAACCCCTTTTCGAGCGCTTGCCTTCCGGTATAGATTCTCCCGTCCGCAATCTTTTTTACCGCTTCAATATCAAGATTCCTTCCTGTGGAAACCACCTGTACGAATTGCAGGTACATTTCATTGATGATGTCTTTTAACACGTCTGCTTCATCTGCCGTCATCTGTTTCAGCGGAGAACCAATCTCTTTGAGATTACCGGAGGCAATGGAATTATCCTTGATGCCATACCGGTTGATCAGTTCCGCTACATTAATTAGTGGCATAATTACCCCGATACTTCCGGTAATTGTTGTAGGATGCGCGACAATGGCATCAGCTGCGGTGGAGATGTAATATCCGCCGGAAGCAGCAACATCCTGCATATAGACAACAACCTTCTTCTGCGTCCCGGCTTTAAATTTTGTAATCTGATGGTAGATAATATCACTTGCTGTGATACCACCGCCCGGGCTATCTATTTCAAGCAGCACAGCCTTTACCTGGTTATCATCTGCGGCATACTCGAGTTGTTGTTTTACAACATCAACAATGCTGGGTTTTTCCAGAAAGAAACCTTCTGCCGATTCATTACTCAATATGCCCTTAATGGAGATGATGGCAACCTTATTTTCGCCGTTTTCTTCGAGAATGGTTTCATCAACGTGTTTTCCGGCTTTCACCGCGGCGCTCGTAACGAATGACTTATTGAGCACAAGAGAGCCGATAAAAAGGACAAAGAACAGTAGAGCACATAAGAAGAAGAACGAGGCAAAACCAACAGCAATCCAAAAACCCGCACCTCTGCTCTTTTTTATATATACCGTTTGCCACCCTGCTCCCGGCGGTACATTGTTATGTTGAATATCAGTCATAAACCCCCTCTATCTGTTTTTCTTTGTTTTTCGGAAGACATGGGAAAGTTTCTAAATCCTTCAGAGAATTTGACAAAGATTTTGACAAAGCTCGCTGACTGTCTTTCGTGGAATACGGATCTTCGATAAATTTATAAAAATTGGACAATTTCCATTGCATCTTGCATAATAAATCAGATAAGGACTATTGCGAATATAACGGATTCATACATCTTTCTTCCTGAATATATGCTTCGCCATGCCATTCAGGTATGAGGGTGTGAGGTATACACAACACATCCAATATTTTAGCCACAACAAAATTCACCTGATCCTCTATCGTCTTTGGATGATGATAGAATCCCGGCATTGCTGGCAAGATACATGCCCCGGCGGATGATAATTTCAGCATGGCCTCCAGATGAATGGGGGACAGAGGTGTTTCACGGGGTACAACTATCAGTTTTCGTCCCTCTTTTATGGTAATGCCTGCCGCGCGCTGGATAAGATTGTTTGAAATGCCATGGGCAATTGAACACAAGGTATTCATACTGCAGGGAATGATGATCATTGACTTGACTGGGTAGCAACCGCTGGCGATAGTCGCGCCCATGTCCGAGTTGTTGTAGCAAGTAATATTATCCATAAAACACTCGGAAAATAGTGCAGAATTCGGATAGATACCATTGAAATCAACTCCTAGTTCATGCTTGATAACCAGAGCAGCCGCATCCGATATTGCCAAATGGACGTGGTATTCCAGCTTGCTGAGGATCTGTAACAGACGTTGTGCATAGAGAGCGCCACTGGCCCCGGTAATACCAATAATAATATTTTCCACACTACCCTCCTGAAACATGAAACGGCTTTAATACGGAAAGCACATCGTAAATAGCATGGGTATAAACGGCAACACCCAGTCCCCGAGACAGGAATATCGTGGCCAAAACTACTCCAGACAATGCCCTGAAAGTAAAATTCGTATCTGTCAAAACATCACCCAAACTCCCCACATAATGCATAGCAGCAAAAAGCAGAGCGCCTGTCATGACACTTATTGTTGCGCTCATGGGTTTGGAGATTTTCAAGAGGGTTGCAAAGACAAAGCATAATAATTTGATAAGCAAAAGCCGGAATACAATTTCTTCATATACCCCAGCTCCGATTGAAAGAATAATTCCCAGCCACATATTAACGGAAAAAGGTCTTGCGAGTGCACAAGGAAATAATAGCTTATACACAACATACCCAATGACATTGCCGATGAAAAGGGCATACACCACACTTTCTAAAAACATAAAGATGAATGTCAGAAGATCCAGTTTATGTTTTTTTTCTACATAAATTGCTGATATTAGAAAGAAAACAATAACCAAAAAATTAAATATTAAAGAACCATTTTTGCCAAATAGAGTAAAAATTTTTTCAATAAAGACACCCGAAGCATTTTTAATACCTGATCCTTGTAATGCGATTCCCGTCTCATATAAGACCAGTAAAGGCAGGATAAACAAATAACTATTGGCAATATTTTTTGAACGATGGTAATACGATTCCATGTAGATCAGGTCAGTTTATATAAACCGTTTTATTATAAAAAGTCAGAGACGATGAGCCATAACTTTTTTTCATAGAAAATATCTAGAGGCTATTGTGGACGGGAAGTTAGTATATCAATCAAGGCTGGGGGTGTCAATAAAGTTTCAGAGGTCTGTGACCATTATTGTCAGTCTTGCAGTGGGCCTGCACCGTTAAAAGTGAAAAATTATTTGACAAAAAAGGTCGATGTGCTACAATTTTAGCTAATTTGTACGGTACGAGACAATTTGATAGCCGGTTTGTGTGTGTAAAATTGTCGATCTAAAGAAAGGGATGCAGTATGGTTCCTATGGAACTTTCAAAGATCATCATTACGGAGACCAGCGATCACCAGATTATTGTTTTGAAGGAAAGGGAAGGGCAACGAAGTTTCCCTATCGTTATCGGTCTCCATGAGGCGTGGGCAATTGATCGGGCAGTGAAAGGGGTTACCACTCCACGTCCTTTGACACACGACCTGATAGGAAGCATTATCGAAGGCTTGAATGCAGGAGTACGAAAAATCATTATCAACGACCTGAAGAATAATACCTTTTATGCAAAGATTGTATTGCAGCAAAATGAATTAATGGTGGAGATTGATTCCAGACCCAGTGATGCTATAGCGGTGGCTATGCAAAAGAATACGCCGATCTTTGTGGCCACAAAGGTCTTGGAGGAAGTTTGCAAATCAGAAGGTGAGTTTTAGCCTGTTCCTGACAGGTTCATGGATGCGAGGAGGGATGGCCGAGTGGACTATGGCGGCAGTCTTGAAAACTGCTGGAGGCGAAAGCCTCCCGTGGGTTCGAATCCTACTCCCTCCGCCAAGTACAACAAAAAGGATTGGAGCTTTTCTTTCAGGAATAAACCACGAATATCTTGAGTATATGAGGAAAGGTATCCGTGGTTATTTTATTGAAAATAATCTGGAATAGTGTAGCATTTCATAAAAATGTTTACGTAGGTTATGCTATTGTCATTGCGAGCAACCGTGAAGCAGTCTTAAGTTTTTTTGAACAACAGATTACTTCGTCGCTTCACTCCTCTCAATGACATTTGCTTGTGTATAGATTTTATGAAACGTTATACAAAATTATAGAGCACTGCATAACCGTAACCAAGTGCTCTAACGAGAGGAACCAATCCCCTTGAATCTCCGTTAAGGAAGGAGGCCTGAGGGATTTTTGAAAATTTTTTCTAAAAACATGCTTTTCCTGAAAACTTCTCTTCATAAAAGCGGCAAATGGGGAAAAGGAGTTTTTACAAAATGATATTATACCGGAGAGGTGGCTGAGCGGCTGAAAGCGACGGTTTGCTAAACCGTTGTAGAGACAAAATCTCTACCCCGGGTTCGAATCCCGGCCTCTCCGCCATGATTGAAAATATTTTTTAACAAAATAATGTTATAAAAATATTTCAGCATTTTTGCTGACTATAGCAGCGCTGATCGCCATCTCCTCGCATTCCGATCTACCGGCTCAGACATTTAATATCTTCCCATGGTTGATACCCAACCGATAGCAAAGACAACCTTACAATCCCCTTTACAGCAATCCGTCCAATACCTGAAAGGTGTTGGACCAAAACGGAGTGATATCTTTGGAAAGTTGGGAATCCACACGATACGAGACATGCTTTTCCACTTCCCAAGGGATTACAAAGACCATACCCGCATACAAAAAATTTCAGAGGCTGCAGTAGGAGCAGAAATTACCATCCAGGGGAAGATACTTGGCGTTCAAACAAGAATGGCAAGAAACAGAAAGAATATCCTGGAAGTCTTTGTCGGTGATGGAACAGGCACGATTGCGGCGACCTGGTTTAATCAGCCGTTTTTAGCGAATAAATTCCGTGTCGATAATACGGTTATTCTGCATGGCAAGGTAGGTGCATACAAATACCTGCAGCTGTTAAGCCCGGAATATGATATTATCCAGGAGGACGAATTTCCTGCGAAGGAAGGGGGCGTTGTTCCTGTTTATCCGCTTACCGAGCGTATGAGTCAGACCCATTTCCGCAAGATCATGAAACTGGCGGTGTTTCAGTTTTCTGGTTATATCGAGGAGGCGCTTCCAGAAGAGATTATAAGAAAAAATCGATTCGTCTCTATAAATGAGGCAATAAGAGATATCCATTTTCCGGAAACATTTGAACATTTAAAAAACGCCAGATCCAGACTTGTCTATGAAGAATTGTTTACCCTTGAATTAGCCATGGCGCTGAGACGTCGTGGCATTAAAGAAGAAACTGGACTTTCGTTCAAGATCGGGGCAAACGTCGACGCCCATATCCGGAACCTCATCCCGTTTACCCTGACAAAGGCGCAGGAACGGGTAATTTATGAAATTACGGAGGATATGCGAAGCAGCAAGCCTATGAACCGACTGTTGCAAGGTGACGTCGGTTCCGGAAAGACCGTTGTGGCAATGTATGCCATCCTTGCCGCCATTGCCAACGGTTATCAAGCTGCTTTTATGGGGCCAACAGAAATACTGGCCAAGCAACATTTCCAAACTATTCAGAAATATCTGGAACATTCGTATGTCAGGATGCGGTTATTGACGGGCGATATCCGTTCCAGACAAAAAAAGGATATTCTGGATCAAATCCAATCCGGCCAGGTCGATTTGGTTGTGGGGACGCATGCCCTTATTGAGGATACCGTTCAGTTCAAACAGCTCGGCCTTGTGGTAATAGACGAGCAGCATAAATTTGGTGTAGTGCAACGCCTGAAGTTGAAAAAGAAGGGGACTTGCCCTGATATGCTGATCATGACTGCAACCCCGATTCCCCGCACCCTATCTCTTACTTTGTTTGGCGATCTGGACATTTCAATACTGGATGAAATGCCGCCCGGACGTCCCCCCGTTAAGACCCTTTGGGTACCCGCAGATAAGGAAATGAATGCCTATCGTTTTATGTATGCGGAAATTACAAAGGGCAGACAGGTTTTTATCGTCTATCCTCTTGTTGAAGAATCAGAAAAATTTGACCTGAAATCGGCAGTTGCAGAGTCAAAAAGGTTGCAGCTGGAAGTGTTCCCAACCCTCAGGGTGGGCTTACTTCACGGCCAGATGAAATCGGCTGAAAAGGACAAGATTATGATGGATTTTAAGGAAAAGAGATACGACATCCTGGTATCTACCGTAATCATCGAGGTGGGGATCGACATTCCCAATGCCTCGATAATGGCGATCGTACACGCAGAACGGTTTGGCTTATCCCAGCTTCATCAATTGCGTGGACGCATAGGCAGGGGAAGTGAGCAGTCGTATTGTCTGCTGTTTGGGAATCCCAATAGCTCTGTATCGGGTGAGCGGATCAGGACTATGACGAGGACCTGTGACGGGTTTAAAATCGCCGAGATGGATTTCCGATTGCGGGGTCCTGGTGAATTCTTTGGTACACGCCAGCATGGTTTGCCCGAGCTCAGAATAAGCGACCTCATAAAGGATTTTCCTATACTCAAAAAAGCCAGGGATGACGCATTTGAACTTGTTTCCCAGGATCCGCAACTTATCATGAACACCCACGACAAGATGAAACAAAAGATTTTGGAAACTTTTAAAGACCGGCTAGAACTTATTAACATATGAAAAGCCCACATAATAGTTCCCCGAAGCAGAAACTGATAACACATTCAGGAATCTTGTTCATTTTAAAATACCATAATGATGACAACTCCGGCAATCATAGTAATACCGCCAACGAACCGTTCCATAATATTGGTTTCGCGAAACCAAAAAGCGCCGTATAGTATGCCGAAAAGGAGACTCATCCGTTTTACGGAAATAACATAAGCAGTTTCTGCAAGATTTACTGCAAGAAACTGGGTAACCGTTGCGAGGGCAATAGAAAAGCCAATCGGACCAAACAGGGTTACCCGGGAGAATATCTGCCCCATTTTACCATGATTATTCCATAATAGAACGGGAAGAAAAATTACAGAGAATATGGGAAGAAACGTTGCAGTAAAAAAGAGCGGGCTGGAATGCAATATTGCCATTTTCCCTAAGTTTGAGGTAACGCTGTAGATAAAGGCCACAATGATCATATAGAGCGAGCCGCGTTCCCGCTGTATGGCCTTAAAGGGTTCTAATATGCCCTTCCTGGTGGTTCTTACGTTCAGCAGGTAAGCACCAACCGCAGTGAGGACGATGCCCACAACACCATGTTTCCCAAGCTTTTCACCCAGGATAAGGTCTGAAGTAAAGATCATAAAAATCGGGCTTAAAGCAAGAAACGGCAAACTGATAGACAGAGGTGATAATTTGATCGCCTTCATATACAGTATGAGGGCAATAGTCTCCAACGGAAACAGGAGGAGCATTGCAAAATAAAAATGGATGTCTGGCCTGGGTATCTCGATGAACGGTAAAAGTAAGAGTAAAAAAGGCGAGGCAAATCCTATCCGCACCCATGCGATGAGATATTCGTTGCTCTTATGAAGTGACTTCTTACAAAGGGCATCAGCCGACGCAGTAAAAAAGGCGCAAAAAAAAGACAGAAGGAACCAGTTCAAAATTTATATCCGATTTTCCGGAGAAACTGCCTTCGGTTCTGGATGTCTTTTTCACCCTCCACTCCTTTCGGACTATAACCATCAACAACGCCCAGTACTCCCCTGCCTTGTTCGGTTTCAGCCACGATGACTTGCACAGGATTGGCAGTTGCACAAAAGATAGTACATACCTCAGGACAAGCCTTGACGGCGTTCAGCACATTCACCGGAAATGCCTCTTTGATAATGACGACAAAGGTATGACCTGCTGCAATCGTGCGGGCATTTTGAATCGCCGTTTCCCGAAGCGTGGCATCATTCCCTTCTGCCCTGACAAGACGTGGGCCAGAGGCCTCACAGAAGGCGATGCCAAATTTTGTACCGGGCACGGCGTTGATCAGAACTTCATACAGGTCTTCAACGGTTTTAATAAAATGGGCTTGCCCAATAATGATATTGGCCCCCTCAGGGATTTCCATAGTAACGGGCTTAATTTCCATCATACCTTATTTCAACTCAATAACGTTAACCTTTCCAAAACTATCAAGGGGTTTGTCAAACTTTTCCCTGTCCCCCACCACGAGAATCCTGATCTTGTCCGGGTGCAGATATTTCCTGGCAACCCGTTGAATATCATTCTGAGTAACGACCTGAACATTCTCCAGGTACGTTTCCAGATAATTCAATGGCAATCCTTCATATTCAATATCTACCTTTTGCGCGACGATACTGGCGCTTGTCGTAAACCGGAAAATGAACTGATTCACAAAGGTTTCCTTCGCCTGGACTAATTCTTCTTTATCGACGGGAGTTTTACAAATTTTTTCCAGTTCTTCCAGCGCTATGGAGATGGCGCGGTTCGTTGACTCCGACTTGGTCTGACATGCAACAAAGAATATCCCCAGATCACGCGCCGTCTGAAAGGCGCTGTAAGCAGAGTAAGCAAGCCCTTCATCCGAACGAATTCTGCCCGGAATACGGGCAGTAAAACTTCCGCCACCCAGGATAAAATTCATAAGCATCACAGGAAAATAGTCAGGACTCCTGCGTTGAATGCCCAGGTGGCCCATAATAACATTCGCCTGATTGATGTCCTTGTATACATAATAAACAGACTTTTCAAATCTGCTTTCTACCTTGGGAACTTCCGGAAAACAAACCTCTTCTTTTTTCCATCCGGAGAACACGGCATTGAGTTTCCTGATAATCTCATCCTTATTAAAATCTCCCGATATTCCAAAAATACTATTATTAGGACGGAAATAGTTCTTATGAAAGGAGATCATATCCTCACGGGTAATCTTCTCAATAGTTTCCAGGGTTCCCTCAATCTTTCTGCTGTACGGATGTTTGCTGTCATACAAAACCCTGCGGAATTCCCGGTGTGCAATTTGTGAGGGATTATCATTTTCACGCCGGATAGATTCAATGACTTCATCTTTTCTCATCCGGATCTTTTCTTCAGGAAATGCCGGATTCATGATTACATCCGCGAAGATTTTTAAGCCTTTGTCAATATCCTTCTTGAGTGCAGACAGATTAACACTCCCTGATTCACGGTCAATAGAGGTTTCCACCGAGGCGGCCATAAATTCAAGCTCCTCATTCATCTTATCTGCCGGCATCGACATCGTACCTCCGCTTCTCATTACATATCCGGTCATACTTGCCAATCCGGCTTTTTCCGGTGGTTCATACACGGCGCCCGTTCTGACACGTGCAGTGATATTAAATAAAGGCAGATCATGATCTTCCAGAAGATACACAACCATACCATTCTCCAGAACAACCCTCTCCACTTTTGGAGGAACAAAATTGAGCGGCTTGAATTTAAAACCCGATACAATCCTTGCGCCCTCCGACTCGGGTTTCCCCGCAGGAGGAGTCACAACATGCTCATGCCCCTGAGGCTGCGCAACGAGACTACCGGAATAAACCATAGAAAACATACATACCAGAAAAGCAAAATACTTTTTTTTGTTCACGTTTTTATCTCCCTTGTTTCTCCGCTTTTGTACGGCAATTTTATGCTGCCGAAAAAAACTTTTTAATGCGCTAACGCTGGTTTTTTCGCAGAATTTGTTTCTTTTGTCTCTTTTATCTTTTGGTTATTTTCTTTTTTCACCAACATCGCCACGGTTCGGTTGTTCTTCGCCAGATATTTATTTGCAACCCGCACCACGTCCTCTGCAGTTACCTGCGACAGCTTGTCCATGAAGGTGTTAATGTATCGCCAATCAGAAAGGACCTCAAACTCTCCTATCTCATTGGCAAGTCCTGAGGCAGAATTAAGGTCACGGATGAAATCCGCCTCTAGCTGGTTTTTAATCTTTTGTACTTCCCAGTCAGAGGGCGGGGACTTTTTTATTTTTTCGACTTCTTCATAAAAAGCAGATTCTATCTCCGCCACCGTATGAGGCGCCCGTGGCACGGCAATAAACGTAAATGCATCAGGATATTTACTGATATCATTGTAAGCATGAGCCATAACGGCAATGCGTTTTTCTTCAATCAAAGATTTATAGAGTCTGGAGGTTCTGCCGTCTGAGAGAAGCGAGCTCAGGATATCCAGGGCATACAGGTCAGGATGGCCAATGGCAGGAATGTGATAGGAAATCGCTATAAAGGGATTTGACTCAAACTCTATCTCGACCCTCCGTTCTCCTCTCTGTTCCGGTTCCACCGTTTTTACCTTTGGGGGCGCTGGCTGACTGGGAATATCACCAAAGTATTTTTCCACTAATTTTACTGTCTCGTCAGGATTAAAATCACCCACAATGATGATTACTGCATTATTGGGGGCATAGTATCGCTTAAAATATTCTTCCGTATCTGTCTTGGTAATATTTTGCACATCCGATCTCCATCCAATCGTAGGCCAACGGTAAGGATGTGCAATGAAGGTTACCGCATTCAGTTGTTCAACCAGCAAGCCCATCGGGCTATTCTCGGTTCTGAGTCTCCTCTCTTCCATAACGACGTCCCGTTCAGAGTAAAATTCTCTGAGTACGAGATTTTTCATGCGGTCCGATTCAATAAATGCCCATAATTCCAGCTTGTTTGCGGGGAGATCGCAAAAATAATAGGTGCCGTCGGTACTTGTTGCTGCATTCAATCCGGAAGCACCGTGCCGTAAATAGAGCGAAAAGACCTCATCTTTTACCACCAACTCCCGGAGTTTTTTTCTCACTTCTTCCAACTCCTTTTCGAGCGATTCAATTCTCTTCTTATCAGCAGATTCCCCCTTGTCTCTTTCATTAGAGAGTTTCGTGACCAAATCATCTTCTTTGTCAAGCAAAGGTTTTTCCGCAGTATAGTCTTTGGTTCCAAATATCTTTGTGCCTTTAAACATCATATGTTCAAAGAGGTGAGAAACGCCAGTAATCCCCGGCCGTTCATCAACCGACCCGACCTTATAATTAACGCGAAGGCATACAATCGGCACATCATGCTTCTCCAGCATAAGCAATTTTAAACCATTCTTCAGCACATGCTCTTTTACATCAAGCTTCAGGGAGTTTGCAGAAGATCCGCCAGTAAACAACGCAATGCTTGTTATGACCAAAAAGATAGATGACAAAGTCTTTTTATTCATTTTTTTCAATACTCCTTACTATTTTGCAAAGGACCCTTACGGCTATTAACATTTTTAAATTTTAAGATGAAAGCCAATGGATTTGCAACGTAATTTTTTTATTTCCCTTTCCCGTTGCGAACCTTCGGCTTATAGCGCAGTAGCTTTATCCGATTAGAAATATTTATGTACGGTTTTTATTATACCCAAACGCTTTTGCCGGGTATCCAATAGACCCGAACTTCCCGAATTCCCGCTAAAAACGTGCGGAAGACATCTCAGGAGCAATGAAACAAGATTCGTTTGGACAATTTTACGAGAGCAGGTTTCCTAACTTTTTTTCACCTTAACTGTCGATTCTTTTTACGCCCGCCATACTGATCCGTTGCCTGAACGAAATGATTCTTGAATGTATGATATATTCATGTTAACATTTGAAACTATCTGTGTTCAAAAATACCTGGTTGTCAGAAACGACATTTTATGAATCTACGGGGGTCAGTCATGATGGAAAAAAGGATGTGCCTGGTTTTTACTGCAATGGTATCTGTTTTTTTACTATGTGTAGGATATACCGGAAATGCAGATGAACTGAAACACGATACAAATGCGGCAAAACAGTTAGAGATCATCAGAAAAACCCTAAGCGGTTTGACCGAAATGAAATTTAAGGATGCAAAGAAATACTACGAACAGTCGCTGAAGGATCTCAATACGTTAATCGATACCTATGCACAAACAGACGAGGCATTGCAGGCAAGGTTTTACACTGGCGTAGTTCATTTTGAAATGCGGAATTTTGAAGATGCCATTACCTGTTTTAATGCGGTTTTAAAGCAGGGGGAGATCGATCATAATTTTAAAGCTCGCACCCTATACTTTAAGGCAAAGGCACTCTTAGCAAAGGGAGATTTAACTACAGCAAAAGAGACGGTAGCGGAGCTACGGCAGGTTGAGCCCAGGGCTGCAGATGCCTTTGGCAATGAATTGAACGGCATGGTGCGGATCGGCAAGGATGCGCCGCCTTTTAATGTAACGGATTTTAATGGAAATGTTATTGACCTGTCAAAATACAAAGGAAATGTTACCATTCTGGAGTTTTGGGCAACATGGGCTGATCCTTGTATACAGGAGTTTCCTAAATTCAAAAAATTATATAGTAAGTTTAAGGATAAGGGAGTTCAGTTCCTTGGCATAAGCCTCGATGATGACATTGAGGATTTGCGTGGTTTTGTAAAGCAGGAATCGGTTGAGTGGCCACAGATATTTGACGGAAAACGTTGGAAGGGAAAGCTTCCCGCCCTTTATAACATAGAAATAATACCCATGATTGTGGTGCTGGATCGGGAAAATAAGGTGCGTTATCTCGGAAGCGAAATAGAGAACGTTAGCCAGATTGTAACTGCACTTCTATCTGAATCAAAGGAATTGCCTTTGTTCCGGTAACAACAGATTTCTCCTTACGGAAACCCTTCAATACCTAACTGTTTACTAAACTGTATTATCAGCAATAAAATTCCAAATACTATAATGGCTACGATGAGGACACAGTTTTTCTTTCTTTTGCCAGCATCTGAGGATTTTACCGGCGTGGCAATCTTTTTTTCACTCATTATCTTGTGCTGAAGGCTCGCATGAGTCTCGCTCTTCCCGATGAATCTTTTGTGGTGATCTGCCTTCTGGTGTTTTCTGAGTATCCCGGCTTATACTGCTCTCTGGCAGCGGCGGACTTCGTCGTGAGCCCTGTCGAACGATAAATCACCCGCACTACGTAGTTTGTTTCATGCCGATTTCTTGAAACGTACGATTTTTAAAAAACCAAATTGTTACGATGTCCCTTGTTTTTTGCTCTTCCAGAAATACATGCCTAAAATGGTGACGATGCACAACCAGATTTGTACGCCAACCACATAGTAAAGAATGCTTTTCATCAGCTTCCCAAAATAGGTTCCCTTCCATCTTTCAGCACTCTTTTTTAAAGGATTTTTAAATAAGGTTGAACCAGCTTGCCTAAATGATTTGAAAAGGTTTTTAAATACAGGATTCTTTTTATCTACCTTGATATAAGGAGATTTATATTCCGGCTCACTTTCCGGTTCACTTTTCTTTTCATAGGACGGTTTTGTAGGTTCCGCATATTGCTTTTGAAATCGCTTTGTCGCCTCCAATCCACCCAGCGGCTTTGTCTCCGGCAAAGAGGGCTTTTCGCTTGCAAGCGGCCTGGATTCCTCTGATGACGCATCCGGTTTTTCGACAGCGGGTCTTTCCTTTTCAACCACCTTCTCCTGAACTCCCGATTCAGGAACCCGGGTATCGCGAGCAGACGTTTCCGGCGGTTTTGTCTCTGCAGCATGGGAAGCGTCAGCCCTCGTCTCCGGCGACTCTGTTTTTTCTGGTTCTGCCCTTTCTTCCGGTTCTTCTTTTTTGGGAGGAGTAACAGGCTTTACTACCTGAGAAGGACCTCCCGCCATGTTTTGCATGCGTTCTTCTATCAATTTTTTATATTTTTGAAGTTCTTCCTCCGCCTTGTCGTTCATACCTAATTTCTTGTATGCCAGCCAAAGCCGTTGATATGCCTCAACATATTCTGGCTTGATTTTGGTGACTTTGGTAAATTCCTTAACTGCATCGTCAAACATATTTTGCCTGAAATAGATGCTTCCCATTCCAAAGTGCGCTTCGGCATGATCCGGATTAATCTCTGTCACCTTCTTCAACATCTCCAGAGATTGATCCAGTTTCCCCAACTTGTATAAATTGTATGCATCAAGATACCATCTGTTCGCCTCATCGTCCCTGTCGGCAAAAAGAGGCCGTAAAGAGATTATGCCACAGAGGGTGACCACAGATAGGAATATAAAGGAAATTTTTTTTATGTCTCGCATAGGTATCCTTTTGCTTTCATTATACAAAAAACCTGTTATTTGTCTTCTTTAAGTTTTTCATAGGAAGCCAATGCCCTGCTGGCTTCTTCTTCCATACCTTTTTCCTTGTAAATCAGATACATTTCCTGATAAATGTTGATGAAATCAGGTTTCATCGTTAAAGCCGTTTTCAGTTCTGACAATGCTTCGTCCAGTAATTCCTTTTTATGATACAGTATACCCAGAGCTACATGAGCCTCTGAATAATTCGGATTTTTTCTCAGTTCTTCTTTTAAAACAGCGATGGCTTTATCGAGTTTTTCCTGGGGGACCTGCTGTATAAACTGGTCCAGGGTTTGAAAGTTGGATTTTGACAGGGAATGGTGCTTGTATTTTAGATACACAAAAGATGAGACGGAGATTAAGAGCAATATAAACGCAGCTCCGATAAAGAGAAAAAACAATTGTCGTTTCATGGTCATGGTTCTATTGTTTTGAAATTCTCCATTTAAATTTAGAATTTATTTTTGTAATAATTTAGTCTTTTAAAAACTTCCAACAAAGAAGAGCATTGTTGCGCAGGGGCAGGTTTGAAACCTGTCTCTACCAGACAATAGTATTCATGCAGAGGGTTTTTTTAAAGACCTAAATAGTTACTTGTTTTTAACATTTTTTGACCTCAATGACTCTGATTACACCAGTCGTATCCCCAATTCATTCAGTTGTTGTGCATCAACTTCCGATGGTGCATTCGTCATAAGGCAAGTAGCTTTCTGCGTCTTCGGAAATGCAATAACCTCACGGATATCATCAAGCTGCAACAACAACGTAACCATACGGTCGAGTCCCAGGGCAATCCCCCCATGAGGAGGAGCGCCATACTTAAGCGCATCAAGCAAAAATCCAAATTTCGCATAAGCGCTCTCGTCGTCTATCCCGAGCAAACGAAAGACTCTTTTCTGAACTTCCGGCGTGTGAATACGGATGCTGCCGCCGCCCAGTTCCACACCATTCAACACAAGATCATATGCACGAGCCTTCACCTCCAGGGGTTTCGCCTCCATTGAAGGAAGGTCGTCAGGATGCGGTGAAGTAAACGGATGATGGAGAGACTCATACCGTTTTAGATCTTCATTATAATCGAACAAAGGGAAGTCCACGATCCAGGAAAAATTAAATGTACGGGTATCAATGAGTTTGTTTTTCTGTCCCAGATGAAGCCGTAGCTGCGCAAGTGACTGAGAAACCACCTTGGGTTTATCAGCAACAAAAAGAAGCAAATCACCCCTTTTCGTTTCCATATGTCTTTGTAACCTTTCCTGAGTTTCTGCAGGAAAGAATTTCGTTATCGAAGAGGACAAACCGGTTTCCTCCACCTTGAACCATGCAAGTCCTTTTGCCCCAAATTGACCGACAAAGCCTGTTAAATCATCTATATCTTTCCTTGAGTAATTCCCGCAGCCATTCGCATTGATACCTCTGACCTGTCCACCCGACCGTATCGTATCCAGAAACACCTTGAAGTCTGATTTCTGAACGATGTCAGATACGTCCTTTATCTTCATGTCAAAGCGTAAATCCGGGGCGTCACAGCCATACGAGACCATCGCCTCCCGGTACGAAAGACGTGGAAACGGGGTGGTGATCTTCTTTCCAATAACCTTATCGAAAATCGTCGCCATGAGTCCCTCGATAACCTGAATAATATCGTCTTCGTCCACAAAGGACATTTCCATATCCATCTGAGTAAATTCAGGCTGTCGCTGGGCACGAAGGTCTTCATCGCGAAAGCAACGCACGATTTGAAAATAACGGTCATACCCGGCTACCATGAGAATTTGCTTGAAAAGCTGAGGTGACTGAGGCAATGCGTAGAACTTCCCCAGGTTGACCCTGCTGGGCACTAAATAGTCGCGTGCCCCTTCCGGGGTGCTTTTTGTCAATACCGGCGTTTCGATATCCACAAAATTCAACCGGTCCAGATACTCACGGATTGTCTGGCAGACTTTGTGACGAAAGATCAGACGTCGCTGCATTGCAGGGCGTCTTAAGTCCAGGTAACGGTGTTTCAGCCGTAATTCCAGGGACACCTTGCTCTCATCCGTTATCTCGAAGGGCGGCGTTTCCGATTTATTGAGTATTTCAAGGGTATCTGCGTACACCTCTATTTCTCCCGTGTCAAGATTGTAATTTACGGTACCCTCCGGCCTCGCAGAAACAACCCCCTGTACCGCCACAACATATTCAGGTCTCAATTGACCGGCAGTTTCGTAGAACTCCTCACCTCTGTCAGGATGAAAAACCACCTGCGTAGTACCGTACCGGTCGCGCAGGTCAATAAAGAGTAACCCGCCGTGGTCGCGGACGCTGTTTACCCAACCAACAAGCGTAACAACCGATTTCACGTCTGCCATCCGTAACTGACCACTGGTATGCGTTCGTTTCAATTTGGACATGGTATATCAACTATCTCCCGGTAATTCAAAATCTGGTAACAATTGAGCTTTTTGATAAATTCGCACATCTATAGGTAATCGGCACGAAATAAGATACGCCGCACGGGTGGTTTATCGTTCGGCGCTACCTTTTTCAAAAGACTATCTTGTTGCAAAATTTTTTAACTCTTTGCAGACTACCCCTTATTCAGAAACCACTTGAGTACCTCGTTTTGTTTCAGGGATACTTCCTCCCCCGTCTCCATTACCTTGATCTTGACCTCGCCGCGCGCCAGTTCGTCAGGGCCCAGCACAATAACATATCTTACCCCCGCTTTATTTGCCGTACGCATCTGCGCTTTCAGGCTTCTTCCTTCATAATCAAAATCTGCGGAAAGATTGGCGTTTCGCAAAAGGTTGAGCAGACCAAAACAGTGCTTCTTGGTTTCTTCACTGACGGAGACAACATAGATCGACGGGGACGGACCGCAAACTTCCTGAGAAATGGATTTGTGCTTTGCCATAACATTTTCAAGCGCAAGGATCGTTGCCTCCATCCCGATAGCAAATCCTACGGAACCAATAGGAGGTCCCCCAATATCAGAGATCAGATTGTCATACCGTCCGCCGGCACAGATCGCATCGCGCGCACCCAATGACGAGTGGGTAATTTCGTAAACCGTCTTGGTATAATAATCCAGCCCCCGCACCAGATGGGCATCTGCAATATAAGGAATACCAATCTCCAAAAGCGCCTCCCTCACTGCTTTTGCGTGAGACAAACATGCATCACACAAATAATCATTGATTGAAGGCATGTGATGACTGATCGTCTTGCAGGCGTCATTTTTGCAATCGAGGATTCGAAATACATTCCGGCCGAGCCGTGACCGGCAAAGCTCACACAGAGCCTTTTCGTGTTCACAAAGCTTTTCCTTCAGAATATTCCTGAAAACAGGCCTGCACTGCTCGCAACCAATAGAATTAATCTTGACTTTGTACCCTTTAAGGCCGATGCGGTCGAATATCCTGGTTGCCACACTGATCGTTTCCACGTCAAGCAAGGGATCTGTTGCGCCCACCGCCTCGATCCCCATTTGGTGGAACTGGCGGAGCCGGCCGGCTTGCGGACGTTCCTTTCTGAACTGCGGGCCGATGTAATAAAATTTTTGAAATTTTTTAGTCTTGTACAATTCATACTCTAAGTATGCCCGCATAACAGGCGCCGTATTTTCCGGTCGCAGGGTTATGCTTGAATCTTCGCTATCAGAAAAGGTGTACATCTCCTTCTCAACAATATCCGTAGCCTCCCCAATGCTTCTGACAAACAAACGGGTATCTTCAAACACAGGGGTACGGATTTCATAATAACCGCAGAGTTCAAACTCCTGTCGCCCGGACTCCTCAAGATTTCTCCATAATGTCCATTTCGTTGGCAGGACATCCTCTGTGCCCCTGGGCGCTTTAAAGGTATACCCGACCTTCTTTTCCGTATTTACTTCCATTGCATCAATCCTATTGATCCCCACAAAGTTGTCCGGGAAAACTGCTATGATTTGTCCTCTTCCCTATTATCATTCGGCAGAAACGGTGTTGATAACCATAGTTTCTTCTCATGATGCGATAGGGCAAAGCAGGTGTGTTTTATTATAAAGTACTTAATTATACCGATCATGAACCAATATGCAAGGCTTTCTTTCCGAGGCGATGTCACCCCGGAAGGAGTTTGGAGAAGGTCAAAAAAAACTTTAATCCCTCTAAGCCAACGAATACAAGTCATGCTTATTAGACCAAATACCATCTTTCTTATCCCTTTGAGCCTTTTTTACTCTTTCCTTGACCATTTCTTTTGTCTGCCATTTCAATCCCTCTATTTTATAATGCCACTTCTCTACTTCATTTGTAGGGCAGATTGAAGTGTCCCAATAGGTCGTGTAGTGCTTTATATTCCATTTATTGCGCCCGTCCCGCTATGTTCGCGCTTATTGAACCAACCGATCTTAAAGGTTGATCTATTAAATTATACCCTCGATGACTTTTTATCTGTAAGGCGGCGAGCTTCACCGCTCTACAACCGCAGTTTTGAAATCCCTCATTCATCAAGTTATATCTTTGGTGATAGGGTGGCATGGACTTCGCCGCAATGGTTCGACAGGCCTACTAGGGGCAGGTTTGAAACCCGCCCCTACACGGCGTGGGAAACATGGTTATTGCTGGGAATTTTTCGTAAACTAAAGGGCAAGGATTGGCTGAGTTTACCAGCCGCTACCAGGTACAAAGCTATGCCGGAGAGGGGAAGATCCATGCCGTCAGCCATTCGTTGCGGGGTGGTGAGGTCATTGAGGCTGGACATTTACGATTTCACGCACTCCCCACACCGGGGCGCACGCCGTGTGGTATCTCATACTCTGTGCCCGGTTGCGTGTTTACCGGTGACGCCCTCTTTTGCGGTACGGCCGGCAGCGCCGGTTCGCTAAAAGAGGCCAAACGCCAGATCGACCATATCCGCAGACATATCTTTTCCCTGCCTGACGAAACGATGGTCTTTCCTGCCCATGGGCCTATGACCACCGTGGGTATTGAAAAATACGCCAACCCCTTTTTTAGATAAGAGGGGAGGATATGTGTGTTTACACAAAAATGTAATACTATAAAATTACAAAACTGGAGACTGGTTTGAATGAAACGAACTCAACATTCCAGGTTAAATTAAGGTCGTGATTTATTTGATTTATTGAGCATCGTCTAACGTTGAGTAAGTTCCACACGGACAAACGGAGTTTGTCCGTGCCACCCTGTTTGTCAATTCAGAAGATTCGCTAATGGCGAATTCTTTGAGTATAGGGACAATCCCTACATTGCCTCCTTCGTGCATGCTATTTTTTATTAGCACAGAAGTTTTTCAAAAAACGAAAGTGATACCATTATTCTTAAAAAGAGCCGTCGCTTTATTGTGGTGCGGACCCCTTATAATCCAGCAACGGCAGAGAATGCGCTGCACGATCTAATCGATGTTGTAATTTACCATAATAACGTTAAAATATATTCCTGTTATTTCATCCTTGAAAGAAACCGACGTTAGATTGAGAGGGCATAATGTGTGGCTATCGGTATTTTAACCGCCTAAAATTTCAGGCACGTGCCCAAATTGAGCATAGCAATAAGACCTATGCGGCGGAATTGTTTGACATCTCTTTGCGAGGTGCTTTATTGCATTCCATAGTTCCACTTCCTCTTACCAAAGGAACTTGTTGTGCACTGAAAATTCATCTTCCAACATCCCATATTTCTTTAAAATTTCATGCGGAACTCGTTCATCTCAATGAAAATAATTCCGGATTTAAGTTTTTAGATGCAGATATAGACACTATGACCCATCTGAGAAATCTGCTGGGCTACAATACCGGCAATCCCGACCAAATTACTGATGAATTCCATTTCTGGCTGGATTCCGTTTGATACTATTGCTGTAGTCACAGATTTTTCGGATCACACGGATTAAATATTCATGTTTACGACAACCTGCATCTGAGTGGTGCGGTAATTATGGAGGCAAAAAAGTCATCTGACATGTATTGCATGTGTTTGTGGGATATAGGAAAATATTTTAAAAGTTTGTCATAGTAGTGTATGGTATATCATTGTCGTATTACCGCATAAAATCTTTCTTTTTTTGCGAGTTTTTTACATGCCCCAAATCCCCCTTGTTAGGGGGATTTAGTTGCGGTTTTGCTGCGCTGGGAATATTCTCAAATAGTAACGCTACCATCTTTAGCTAAAAGCGGATTGCTGACAGCAGACTGCTCTTTGTTAAGATGTCTCATAAAATCGCCTAAATTTTTAATACGATCTTTCCAAAATTTTCCCTGTTTATCATCTTCTGCTGTGCAGTGGCAGCATCTTTTAAGGGAAATGTGCTGTCGATTACGGGTTTCAACCTTCCCGATTCCATCAGGTCCAAAACGTCAAGCAGTTCTTTTTTACTGCCCATATAACAACCGATAATCGCATGTTGCTTCATAAACAAAAACCGGATATCCACGGCAACCTGAGGTCCGCTCGTCGCCCCGCACACTACCATCCTCCCGCCTTTGGCAAGGCATTGCAGATTCTTTTCCCATGTATCGGGTCCGATATGCTCAAAGACGAGATCCACCCCCTTGTTATTGGTTAGCGCCTTTACACTCTCGGCATAATTCTCTTTCGAATAATCTATAACCTCGTCAGCACCTAAAAGTTTCGCCTTTTCTAATTTTTCTTTTCCCCGGGCAGTCGTGATCACGCGGGCGCCTGACAAACGGGCTATCTGGATAGCGGCGCTCCCGATACCGCTGCCTGCGGCATGGATAAGGACGCGCTCACCCGGCTTAAGTTGCCCCCGGGTAATGAGCATGTGCCATGCCGTTAAAAATACCAAAGGGACGGCTGCCCATTCCTCAAATGATAGTTTATCGGAGACGGGAATGATATTGTCGACATGAGCCTTTGCAAACTCGGCATACCCTCCCTGCACCTGAAACCCCATAATCTTAAAACTGTTGCACATACTATCGCTGTTCGTAATACAATACACACACTTCCTGCAGCGGATACCGGGGGCAATGATGACCCTGTCACCCGGCCGAAAATTTTTAACTTCAATCCCCACCTCAGCCACTTCACCGGCACAATCACAGCCCGAAATATGCGGCAAAGGGATCCCGATGCCGGGCAATCCCTGACGTACCCAGATATCCAGATGATTGAGTGCGCATGCCTTTACCTTAACCAGCACTTCGTATGGAGAAATTTTCGGTTTCTCCATATCTGTATACGTCAGTTTATCCACTCCGCCATGCTCATAAAAAACCATCGCCTTCATACGATTTCTCCTTATAAATATTGAGTTAATTGTTTCACCTGTTCACAATCAAAATATCGCTCATTTCTTTACCCTGGATAATCTATCGTGAGCACAATAAAAAGTCGTCATTGCGAGCACGTTCACATCGCCTAGTGTAACCTCCGCGAAGCAATCCAGTCGCTGGCGATTACTTCGAGCGGTCGCCTTCACAATGAGACTTGCATGTATACTCATTTGTTACGTCTCCTATATGCATAACGGTCAGGATCTTCACACCATATTCTTCAACGGACAAGCCGTTGGTTACTATGAATCCTCAGGGATCACCACTTTATTTCATTTTTCTGTATTCCAAAATATATGGAACCGCGGGTCTCATCATCAGCCGATTATCTCAGATAATTACCAAAACAATATCAATTTTTTTTTAAATATTCCAGAAAATACTTGATTCAGACGTTTATTTAAGGTATCCTAACCCCGAATTTAACGCCTTTTATTTAATCATTTTTTGAAAGGAGGTTGTTGGATGAATAAGCAGGAGTTGGTTGAAGTCGTGGCAAAAGAGTGTAAAGTGTCGAAGGCTTGCGGAGAAGCAGCGGTAAATGCCGTTTTAAACGGTATAAAGAGTGGTGTTAAGAAGAGCAAGGAAGTACGCCTGATTGGCTTCGGTACTTTCTCGGTAAGAACCAGAAAGGCACGGAAAGGCCGTAATCCGCAGACTGGCGCTGTGATTAATATTAAAGCCAGTAAGGCGGTAAAATTCACTGCAGGACAGGACTTCAAAAACATCGTCAACAAATAGAATATTCCTATCCCCCTACACACAAACAAAAAAGCAGGCATCAGCGCCTGCTTTTTTGTTTGCCTCTTATAGTTATTACCCCACAATATCTTTCTTTTTCGTAAATTTTTTCTATCCGTTTGACAGAGGGGATTTGGTTGAGGTGTTGCTGCGGTTGTATACATTGCAACGTTTTGCTATGTTTTATCCACAGACGTCTCAACAGACTCCAGGGTTTGCTGCCTGCGGGTGATCCTCCGGTCGTTCTCGGTAAGCAGTTTTTTTCTCAACCGGAAGGTCTTCGGGGTAATTTCCACTAACTCATCATCTTCGATATACTCAAGGGCCATTTCCAATGAATATTCTCTGGGCGGCGGAAGCTTAATTCCCTTTTCTGCTGTAGCACACCGGATATTCGTGGCTTTTTTTGCCCTGACAACATTCACGGTAATATCGTTTTGCTCACAGTGCTCACCCACAACCATCCCTTCATACACCCGGTCTCCCGGCTTGATAAACATAATGCCTCTGTCCTGCAGACCATCAAGGGCATAAGCGGTTGCGTCACCGTTTGCCATAGAGATTAACACCCCCTGGATACGATGTGCAATATCCCCTTTATACGGCTCGTAGTCATAAAAATTGTGGTACATTACCGCTTCTCCGCGGGTAGAACTCAGGAGACGGTTTCTCAGACCAATCAAACCCCGGGAAGGCACTTTAAACTCAAAGTGGGTAATGTCCTTATCCGTATCCATACTCAACATTTCCCCTTTTCGCGCCCCCATCATGGAGATAACTTGTCCCTCATATTCTTTGGGCACATCAATTACCACATATTCCACCGGCTCCGCCTTTTCTCCTTTCAGTAGCTTGAAAATCACTTTGGGTTTGGAAACCTGCACCTCGTATCCCTCACGACGCATGTTCTCAATCAGCACGGAAAGATGCAAAAGTCCACGTCCTGATACACGAAAGGCATCCGGCGTTTCCGTATCATCCACTTTAAGGGCAACATTTGACCGGAGTTCCCGATACAGCCGTTCCCTCAGATTCCGGCTCGTCACATATTTACCGTCCTGTCCACAGAAGGGGGAGTTATTCACGGAAAATATCATGGAAAGAGTAGGTTCATCGATACTAATCTTCGGCATAGCCTGGGGATTTTCTACCGACGCAATCGTATCGCTGATGTCAATGTTCTCTATGCCGGTTAAGGCGACGATATCACCTGCCTGAGCTGATTTGATCGGCTGCCGCCCCAGCCCGGTGAAAGTGAATAATTCAGTCACCCTGTGCACTGTCTGCCGGTTGTCTTTGTCAATCCGCGTAACCTGCTGTCCAGAGCAAATACTGCCCATAAATACCCTGCCAATACCTATGCGGCCCACATAGTCATTATAATCGAGCGACGTTATCTGCAGTTGCAAAGGAGCATTCGGATCGCCAGCCGGTTTTGGAACGTAATGCAATATGGTATCGAGCAACGGTGTAATATCCACATGCTTGTCCTCCAGGGCCCGTTTCGCGTATCCCTCACGGCCACTCGCATAAAGTACTGTGAAATCCAACTGCTCGTCCGTTGCGTTGAGTTCAACAAAGAGGTCGAATACCTCATTCAGCACCTCTTCGCAGCGGGCATCAGGACGGTCTATTTTATTGATAACCACGAGAGGTCTGAGATTATAACTCAACGCCTTGCGGAGCACAAACCGTGTCTGCGGCATAGTTCCTTCAGCCGCATCAACCAGCAGCAATACCCCATCGGCCATTTTAAGAACGCGCTCCACTTCACCGCCGAAATCAGCATGCCCTGGCGTATCAATAATATTAATTTTTACCCCTTTGTAATTAATTGCGGTATTTTTCGCCAGGATCGTGATGCCGCGCTCACGCTCCAAGTCGTTGGAATCCATTATCCTTTCTACGTTTTGAATCTGCTGATTCGACCGGAATGTACCACTTTGCTTGAGCAATTGGTCAACAAGGGTTGTCTTGCCATGATCAACATGGGCAATAATTGCCACATTCCGCACATCGTCTCTCACTAATTGCGTCATATCGCTCCTTAAAAATACTACAGAGTATTATGCAACCAACACTGCACGGTTGCTAAAATAAAAAGGCCGCAACGAAAAATCGTAGCGACTTAAAAATAATTCCTGTCTCTCTTCTGTCTGAAAACGATGCTTTATCATCCCTTGTTTAAAGATATTGCAAACGAAACCTGATGCGACTGCGCCTTAACCCAATCCCTCCCCGTGTGAAGACGCAGGAGGGTATAAAATTTCAGAAGAGAGGTTTTACACGCTAATACCGCAAGCTTCTTCCTCGCTGTCATAACAAGGACAATTTCCCTTACCATCCACAACGATCATGTCTCGCAATTTGCCTGCCGGCTTTTACATCGTTTTCATAATATCAGATATTAACGTATGAATCAAGAACGGATGGCAATTCTTTTATCGCATCTTGCCTTAGAAACTATTTTTCTGTAGGTTCCAGGTGGTCTCAAGGACTGATTGCATGAACCTTCCAGATTACTCCAAAGCCTTCTTAACGTGGCTATCGGGGTATTCGTGACAAGATCTCTTCAAATACGACACATCCTTCAGATGTTCTCTTGTACGGTTTTGGTTATATCCGGGTGCTTTTATCGGGTATCCGGTGGATCCTGAACCTCCTGGATCCTCACGAAAAATGTATGGGAGCTAGATTGAAGGCGATGAAACAAGGCATCTGCTTGTATGAAACAGACCCCTAAATTCCCTTTTCCAGAGGGGCATCTTGTTCTCCCTTCTAAAAAGAGAGACCGGAGGATGTGTCATAAGGCAGCAAATGTTTCGTCTCTTACCGTACACATGAAATGCACTGGAAATTCCTTCGAGAAAACTAAACTGTTACCAATTCTCTGAAAAATGATAACAGGTTATTTAACCCCTAACAATCTTCGTTAGTGTTAAAACAATTAGCTTTACATCCGTGAAAAAACCGCTGTCTTCAAGATACTTTTTATAGAGTTTTATCTTTATGGGAAGAACTTCTCTTATATAGCCATCTTCCGGGTCTTCAAATTTTTCTAAAACACCTTCTTCATCTCTGAATTCGATTGTTGCATAATCCGTTATGCCCGGTTTTATCTTCAATATATCCTGATAATCGTCTCTGAATATCTCAACATATTTTGGGACTTCGGGCCTTGGACCGACGAGACTCATATCGCCCTTAAATACGTTAATAAGTTGTGGAAGTTCATCGATCTTGGTTTTCCTCAAAAACCTTCCCACCTTAGTAATTCTTGGATCACCGACAGCAGTAACCTGAAGGCCCTTTTGAGAAGCATCCGTGATCATTGTCCTGAATTTGTAAAGCTTAAATAGCCTGAAACCTTTCCCAACACGTTTTTGGATGAAAAAGACAGGCCCCCTGCTATTACATTTGATCAGAAATGCTATCAGGACAAACAACGGCAAGCATACGATCAGTCCAATTACGGAAAAAACAAGGTCAAATAAACGTTTCATGTATATTATCCCAAAATATTCCTCACGGCTTCAACTACACGCTTCAGGTCTTTCTCGCTCATCTTTGTGTAAAGAGGCAGACTAACCGCCCTTTCAAACAAGTGTAACGCATTGGGGAAATCTTGTGGCTTAAGGTTGTACGTATCACGCCAATAAGGCTGAATGTGCAAAGGTATAAAATGGACACTACAACCAATCCCCTTTTCCGCCATCATTTCGATAAAGCGATCCCGGGAAACAGGCGCTTTATCCGACAGGCGAAGCACATACAAATGCCACGCATGGATATCGCCCTCCGGCGCTTTCGGTGGTAATACAACGGGTAAATCACCGAAAACGCTGTCATAATAAGCGGACATTTCAGAACGACGCTTCTGAAACGCCCTGGCTTTCTTAAGTTGCTGAATTCCCAAACTGGCAGCGATGTCCGTCATATTATACTTAAAGCCAGGCGCTATTATCTCGTAATGCCAGGAGGGTTTCTTCGAACTGTACCGATTAAACACATCCCGGTCAATTCCATGCAGGCGCATCACCCGGCAGCGTTCAGAAACTTTTTTATTTCTCGTCACAACCATGCCCCCCTCGCCCGTAGCTATGGTTTTCGTTACATAAAAACTATACACGGTAGCATCGCTGTCAAACGTACCAATTAATTTTCCCTTATAGGTAGTAGGCAACGCATGCGCAGCATCCTCCACCACCTTTAATCCATGTTTTTGGGCAATCTTTATGACACGATCCATATCACATGCCAACCCTGCAAAATGCACCGGAATAATTGCCTTTGTGCGGGATGTAATTGCACTCTCAATCTTTGCCGGATCAATATTGAAAGTATCGGGTTCGATATCAACAAAAACCGGATGCGCATTTAAATAGCGTACCACCTCAGCTGTAGCGGTAAAGGTATACGGTGTTGTAATAACTTCATCGCTCTCTTTTATGCCCGCTGCCTCTAAGGCAATATGCAAACCTGCAGTAGCAGAATTTACTGCGATCGCCTCAACGCCGTCACCAACAAATGCAGCAAAATCCTGCTCAAAACGCTTTGCTTTTGGTCCTGTTGTCAGCCAGCCTGAACGTAGTGAATCCATCACTTCTGCAATCTCTTCTTCGCCAATGTCAGGCAAGGCGAAGGGCAAAAAATCATTCATGAATAGTATCCTCTCACCACTTGTATAATTCTATTAGAAATTGAGTCCAACACCCAACGACACTACATTTTTATTAAGGTTGCCCAGACTAACGGTATCATCGAAAAGCGTATACGTATAATCAAACTCCGCAAACCACCAGTTTTGGGGAGTATATTTTATATTGAAATGAAAATTTACCCCGTCCACTTCTTCTGCAGATACCAGCGCTTCGGTAACTTCCCGAAATTTTACGTGCGAATAATAGGTATCGATGGTCGTATTAAATCGGTTCTGTTTGAGAACATATTTTAATCCAAAAACTGTATAAAAAAACGCGTTATTATCATCCCTGCGTTGCTCTTTTAAACTTCTCTCTGCATAAACTTCAATCGTTGAAACCGGGGTTATGTAATACCGGTCGCCTAAAATTACCTCCCATCCTTCAAAATTTTCTACAGGGCTTCCACTCTTATAATCCGATTTTTTATAATGAGTATTCACGTATACGTCATGTTTTGGATTAATTTTCCAATCTACACTGAATGGAATATCCGTCCTGGTGCTACTGTATTCCTCATAATTATAATACTGCCAATAGGAGTAAAGAAAACCAGAGGAAAGTCTAATAGGGAAAAAAGGATGAGTATATTCAACCGTTGCACCGATTGTGTTTGAGTTATATTCACTGCTTTTAAATGTTTCTTCCTGATACCTTACAACATCATTTACATATTGAACAGAAAAATCCAGATTAGAGATGAAATCGGGAAAATCCAGAGCAAAGGTTGCGAGATTTCTGGTAATGTTTGCTTTAGGCGTGAAAGCATTCACACCCAAATCTTCGATAGGGACTCCAATAACAATAATATCACCGTAAAATCTCCTCTGCACACCGGGCGGGATCGTATATTTTCTTATCTGGTCGGCGATACTAAATTTAAAATCGTTTGGGAAGGCAAACTCCAATACCCCTTTCAGCGACTGATTGATATGATCCCTTTCCTGTACGCGTTCATAGGTATAAATTTCAGCATCATAATCGAGGTGAGTAAGTAAATTGTCAAAAACGGGATATACCAGTCCTACATCGGCTTTATGAGAAGTATAAAAATCAGAAACCTCGTTCGTTGGGGCGCTGAATACATTGTCGTCAAAAACCTCATTTATCTTGTAAGACGGTTTTATCCCAACGGGACCGACATGCAAATCATGGTATAATAAGGAAATCCTTTCCATGATATCAAAAGTCTCTGTATTTGTTGATTTACTTAATTCAAGATTATCAGGATATATATCCTCACAAAATACGTGAGAAGTTTTAAATAATACAAAAGCGACTGCTAGTCCTAAAACAAGCGAGGTTTAAAAAACCTCGCCAATCATCCTAAATTCAGCCCTATT
>NZ_MJUW02000030.1 GCF_001753675.2 Candidatus Brocadia sapporoensis
CCTTTAGTATATAGGCTCCGTTCTTTAACTGACTTTGTGACGGATAGATTGAGCGGATAATTACCGGCAAATCCTGACGGGTGAGGACGAGCGCGGTTGGCCCGTCTTTATGGTTGAGCGCCACGATCCAGGCAGCAGCCGTTTCTGTGGCGTCCGAAGGCCGTATCACCAGGAGATTAGGTATGGCGCGGAGAGATGACAAATGTTCGACCGGCTGGTGGGTAGGGCCGTCTTCTCCGACAAAAATGCTGTCGTGAGTAAACACATAGATCACCTGGATCTTCATCATCGCTGCAAGACGGATGGAAGGGCGCATATAATCAGAAAACATCAGGAATGTTGAGCCATAGGGAATAATGCCGCCATAAAGCGCCAATCCGCTTAACATTGCACCCATGGCATGCTCCCTGATTCCAAAATGGATGTTTTTTCCAGAGAACTGATTTTTTTCCAAGGAAGAGGAGTTTTTTATAGAGGTCTTTGTTGAAGGGCTGAGGTCTGCAGAACCCCCCATAAAAGAGGGCACCCTCTGGGCAATCACTTGAATCATATCTCCCGACGCTGAACGGGTGGCAATAGATTCCTTTTTGATGGTTTTCAGTAACTCAAGTTCCAAATCGCCAGGTATTTCTTTCTTAAAACAAGCATTCCACGCTTGAGATAGGGCGGGATCGTCTTTGACATGTCTCTTGAACAGTTCTTGCCACTGTGTATACTCTTCTTTCAGCTCGGCAACACGACCCTGGCAGAGTTGCTTTACTTCGTCTGGAATATAAAATGCAGGGCTTTTAGGCCAACCAAGATTTTCCTTTGTCAATTCTATCTCTTGTGCACCCAGCGGTTCACCATGAGCGGATGCCGTATCCTGCTTATTAGGACTTCCTTTGCCAATGTGTGTCCTGGCAATGATCAGCGAAGGCCTCTCTCTTTCATTCCGTGCCGCTTCGATAGCCTCAACAATTTCATTATGATTGTGTCCGTCTATATGAAGCACCCGCCAGTTATAAGCTTCAAATCGTTTCCCAACATCCTCGGTAAAGGTAAGGGAGGTATTTCCTTCAATAGATATCCGGTTGCTGTCGTAAATATAGATAATATTGGACAGGCCGAGATGTCCTGCTAACGAAGCTGCTTCTGAAGTAATTCCTTCCATCAGATCCCCGTCACTCACTACCCCGTAAATGTGATGATCAATAAGCGTCCTGCCGTTTTTATTAAATCGTTCAGCCAGCACTCGTTCCGCCAGCGCCATTCCTACCCCGTTGGCAAATCCCTGACCCAATGGGCCGGTTGTAACCTCAACTCCCGGAGTATGCCCGTATTCCGGATGACCAGGGGTCTTACTCCCAAATTGACGGAACCGCTTAATTTCGTCCAGAGACAAATCGTACCCAAAGAGGTGCAGCAATGAATACTGCAACATGGAACCATGCCCTGCAGACAGGATAAAACGATCGCGATTGGGCCACTGCGGGTCTGTTGGATGAAACCGCAGGAATTGCATCCACAGGACAAAGGCTATATCGGCAAAACCCATGGGAAGGCCCGGATGGCCAGATTGCGCCTTTTCAATGGCATCCGCTGAGAGCATTCGTAAGGTGTTTACGGCCAGATTTATCTTCTGCTTATCTATTTTTTGTATTAGCATGCAAGTTATTCTCCTAATTCCTTTGATTTTAACGTAGCCGCTTCAACAGCATTGATGACAGCCGAGCGGAAGCCACTATCTTCTAGTTTGCTTAGTCCTTCAATCGTCGTACCACCTGGTGAGGTCACGGCATCCTTTAACTGTGCTGGATGCTGTCCCGTTTCCAAAAGCATCTTTGCAGCCCCCAAAACGGTTTGCGCTGCAAGGATGGTGGCTATATCCCTGGGCAGTCCCATTTTGACACCTCCGTCAGATAACGCCTCGATAAACATGTAAACGTATGCAGGCCCACTTCCACTCAGTCCTGTCACGGCATCCAAATATTTTTCGTCCATATGGAAAACCTTCCCGACGGAGTTAAATATAGTAGACACCAATTGCCCGTCCTTTTGGGTGGCATGCAAGCCCAGAGCAAATGCCGTCGCTGATAGACCTACCAAACAAGGGGTATTAGGCATTACCCGAATAACGCGAACACCGGATTGCAGTCTCGATTCAATGCACTGTATCGGAATGCCCGCTGCAATCGATACCACTAAATGTCGTTGGGTAATGCTGTTTTTTAAATCGGCAAGTATCTCGTTCACCATCTGTGGTTTTACCGCCAGGATAATAATATCAGCAAAGGAGGCTACGTCTTTATTGTTTTGCGTAGTTTGTATACCAATCTCCTGGCTTAATAATTTGCATCGTTCAGCCAAAACGTCGCTTGCAATTATACGGCTAGCTTCACTCAGCCTGGAATTAACCATGCTTTTACAAAGCGCCTCCCCCATCTTCCCGCAGCCAATAAACCCTATCTTTTCTTGCAACATGACGGATATTTTCTTTTTCAAGGATAATTGATATGAAATTTGCATCCATATCTTAGCATTTTTACTCCTCATAATTCTATATCTTTTTGCTTCATGCTTCATTTTCCAGGATTATTCAACCAGAAGGAACAAAAACCACGTTGTCGTTCCTGTGAAAACAAGCATCCAGTCTTTCGCTATTTTTCTGGATTTCCACGTGCGTGGGAATGACACAGGGGAACGGAATGTAACTTATTTAAGACGTTTGTTATATCATGCCTGCTAATCACCGTTTAAATTTTTCATCCATTCAATTTCCCTTAACGGTAAGGACAGGCGATTACCTTATTTGAGAGGTTCTAAAGGCATTCTTGTTTCTTATGTCAGGACCCTGTCATTATCTTATGCTCAAAGGCAAGCCTTTCCCATAAGCCAGATATCTGCTACGTTAAGACTTTCCGTCCAGAAAATGGTTTCACTCGGGAATAGCAGATAATATCAGTCATTTTTTCAAGAATCTGGTTGACAAGTCACTGGAAATTTACTATAAAACTCATGTTTTTAATGCTTTAAAACCCACCTTAAATTAAAATCATACATATAATATAGGAGCGGCCATTGACTACCATTAGTTGTGTTAAGGCACGTGAGATTTTAGATTCCCGGGGAAATCCCACCGTTGAAGCAGAAGTCTTTTTAAAGAATGGAGTGATGGGCCGAGCCGCTGTGCCATCAGGGGCATCCACAGGGAAGCGGGAAGCACTGGAAATCAGGGATTCAGACAAACCGTTCCGTTATATGGGCAAAGGCGTACAAACCGCAGTAAAAAATGTGAACGAACTTATTGCTCACAAGCTTGAAGGAATGGATGCAACCCGACAAGTTGAGATCGATAATCTTTTGATTTCACTGGATGGAACAAAAAACAAAGAAAGACTGGGCGCCAATGCCCTGCTGGGCGTTTCCCTGGCCGTAGCCAAGGCAGCAGCAAATGCCTTGTCTCTCCCGCTTTACCGATACCTTGGCGGTACAAATGCCAAGATTCTGCCGGTACCTATGATGAATATACTGAACGGCGGTAAACATGCGGACAACAATCTCGACATCCAGGAATTTATGATCATGCCTATTGGCGCAGACAGCTTTGCCGAGGCATTACGCATGGGGGCTGAGGTATTTCACAACCTCCGGACGGTATTAAAATCCAGGAATTATAATACCAACGTAGGCGACGAAGGCGGTTTTGCCCCGAGTCTCAAAACCACAGAAGAGGCCTTCGAGCTGATCCTGGAGGCGATAAAAAAAGCGGGTTACAGCGCGGGCAAGGACATCTATCTGGCGCTGGACGCGGCTGCCAGTGAATTTTATAAAGATGGTAAATATGTGTTACGGGCAGAGGCTGGCGCAAAAAAGACCAGCGACGACATGATCGATCTCTATACGAAGTTTTCAAGCAAATACCCTATTTGCAGCATAGAAGACGGCCTTGCAGAAGAGGATTGGGATGGCTGGAAAAAGTTAACCAATAGTCTGGGAGATAACATTCAGCTTGTTGGTGACGACATTTTTGTAACAAATACGGAAATTTTAACCAAGGGGATAGAACAGGGAGTAGCCAATTCCATCCTCATCAAGGTCAATCAAATCGGCACCCTTACCGAAACCCTGAACGCCATAGAACTGGCCAGAAGGAATGGATACACCACGGTTATTTCACACCGCTCAGGAGAAACGGAAGATACCACCATTGCCGATATTGCCGTGGCTACAAATGCGGGACAAATCAAAACCGGTTCTCTCTGCAGAACCGATCGAATAGGAAAATATAACCAACTCCTGCGTATCGAAGAAGATCTTTCTGACAACGCTATTTACGGAGGTAAACTATGCAAAATGCTAAAATAGGCATGTCCGATAGTGAAGAGAATTCCTCTACTGCTTTTCCTTCCTTTGAAACATCATCTCTCCATGGAGAAAGAGCCGAAGGAAGAGACAGGAATTCCTATTTCAACAAATTCGTGATCCTGGTGTTTATAACATCCGGTGTGATAATTTTCTTCTCCTGGACAATCAGCAAGATACGGCAGGACAGAGTCCGGATGCTGGAAGTTAAAAAGGTATTGGAAAAGCAGGCTACACGGCTGGAGGCTGAAAATCTCCGGCTTGAAAATGAATATTCTGCTTTAAAAAAAGACCCGGTCCGCATTGAAAAAGAGGCACGGGAAGTTCTTGGATATACCGGATCGGATGAAATTATTTATAATAAATATCATTTCCGCATTAAAAGCACCACACCGAATGAGCCGGAAAAAATTCCCGCACGGAACCGATGGAAGGCATTCCTCTTTGATGGTGCATTTCCCTGGCAGTTTCCTGCCTTCGTCATTCTTATTGCCGTGGCCTATTATGTAATATCCTATCACTATGAATACAGAAAACTATGTAAATCAGATTGTTAAACATGCAAAGATTGCGTCACGATCCATTGCCTCAGCAAATACCGCAGTAAAAAACACCGCACTTCAATATATTGCAGAAGGTATTCTTTCCTCAACCTCTGCGATCAAGGCAGAAAATGAAAAGGATGTCTTGGCGGCTCAAAAAGCCGGGCTTTCTGAGGCTATGATCGACCGGCTTCGGCTCACTGACAGCCGTATCGGGGGTATGGCTGAAGGCGTCAGACAAATCATTCATCTTGCCGACCCTGTCGGTGAACTTCTGTGGGGACATACCCGTCCAAATGGGTTACAAATTCAGAAAGTACGGGTACCCATCGGCGTTATTGCCATTATCTATGAATCCCGCCCCAATGTTACAGCCGACGCGGCATCCTTATGTTTAAAGGCGGGAAATACCGTCATTCTGCGCGGCGGGAAAGAATCGATTCATTCAAATATTGCAATTTATAAAATTCTCACATCTGCTTTGGAAAGAGCAGGACTGGACACACGGGGTATCCAGCTTATCGAACTTATAGACCGTGAGGCTATCGACTACTTGTTGAACGCAGATCAATATATAGATGTTGTTATTCCCCGCGGTGGTGAGGCGCTTATTCGCACGGTTGTAGAAAAATCTACCATACCGGTTATTAAGCATTACAAAGGAGTGTGTCACACCTATGTAGACGAATATGCTGATCTCACCATGGCTGAAGAGATTTGTTTTAACGCAAAGGTACAACGCCCCGCCACCTGTAATGCTATGGAAACGATGCTGGTACATGAAAAGATCGCGCAAAGGTTTTTACCAGTCGTGACAAATAAATTGAGAAGTTCAGGCGTAGAAATACGGGGTTGTGATAAGACCGGTAAAATCGCGGGTAATATGAAACATGCCGTAGAAGACGATTATTATCAGGAATACCTTGACCTGATCTTAAATATAAAGGTAGTAAAAACCCTGGATGAAGCCATTAGCCATATTGCCACGTATGGATCAAATCATTCTGATGCCATCGTCACCGACAATGTCAATTCCGCCATGAAATTTACGCGGGAGGTTGATTCGGCAGCCGTGTACGTCAATGCCTCCACACGTTTCACTGACGGTTACGAATTTGGCATGGGCGCAGAAATTGGCATCAGCACTGACAAGCTTCACGCCCGAGGCCCCATGGGACTTGAAGAACTTACCACATACAAATTCGTAGTTTTTGGAAATGGACAGCTAAGGAAATAAGATTGGGGAAAATCTTACCGATTGTCCACAAGTTTATGCCCACAATCATTGCTGTCCAAAATTGAATTTTCACCGCTTTGGCACTGATTCTCTCAAAGATCCTTATCGTGAGAGTCTGTTTGAGAATCTTAAAAAAACGGTTCAACCAGCCATTTCAACTTTCTTCTTATCATTCATATAAATTTTTAGTAGAATTTTAAAAATGAAAACCATATTCGAAAACCTCATTGAGTAAAGGTGTTAATCATGGAAGAGCATGTCATGCCTTTAAATGACCTGCGCCTGAGCGAACAGGAGCGTCTGACTCGCAAAGACTATTTGGACTTTACAGAAAGAGATGCAACCCTGTTGAAAGAGTTAAACGGCCTTATCCATCGGCATGCTGACGATATCATAAGCAATTTCTTCCGTCATCTCCTCCGGTTCGAAAAAACCAGGGTATTTTTAGCCGATGGAGACACGATGAAAAAGGTTAAACGCACGCAAAAGGAATATCTCCTGATGTTAACTGAGGGGAATTATGGCGAGAAATACTTTACGCATCGTTTAAATGTGGGAAAAACTCACGATCGCATCGATCTGCATCCCAATTGGTATATCGGCGCATACTGCTTATATCACAGACTGATCTTTCCTCTTATCATTGAAAACTATAAAGACCAGCCGGACAAGATGACAGACTATCTCCTCGTGATGGATAAGATCATGAACCTGGATATGCAACTGGCAATAGACGCCTACATTCACAGTTACCACGCAGCACTTGAAGAAAAGATAAGACTTACCGAGACACAAAACAGAAAGATAGAAGCCGCCAACAGGTCCAAGAGTGAGTTTCTCGCCAACATGTCACATGAACTGCGGACTCCATTAAATGCAATCATTGGTTTTTCTGAAGTGCTTAGGGATAATCTGTGCGGTGTTTTAAATGAAGAACAGACGGAGTTCGTTATTGATATTCACAGCAGTGGCCAACATCTGTTGCAGATGATCAATGATATTTTGGATCTTTCAAAAGTAGAATCCGGTAAACTGGAATTAAAATATGAAGAATTTGAGATAGGCAAGGCTATAGAAGCCGTCTTAATAACTCTGAAAGGGCTTGCAAACAAAAAGTCACTTACTATAGAAACCATAATCCACAATCCATGTGACCGGCTCGTTGCAGACCTTACCAAATTCAAACAAATGTTATATAATCTGCTTTCCAATGCTATTAAATTTACTCCGGAAAAGGGAAATATTACTCTCCATACGACATCACTGAAAAGAGAAAAAGATTTTATTGAAATTAAAGTTATGGATACAGGCATCGGGATAGCTCCCGAAGATTACTCAAAAATTTTCGTGGAATTTTCACAGGTCGACAGTTCTCACTCGCGCAAATACGAAGGAACAGGATTGGGTCTTGCCCTCACGAAGAAATTAGTTGAAATGCATGGTGGCAAAATAGGCTTTGAAAGCAAAGTGGGTGTTGGCAGTACCTTTTATTTCATCCTGCCGGTAAATACAAATGCCCAAGTTGAAAAAGAGAGTGCCCATTTATCTGAAAAACCGGTAAACCGGGGGACTATTCTGGTAGTAGAAGATGACCCTAAGACGAGCGAACTATTATGTGTTTTTTTAAACAAATCAGGATACCAGACAATTACCGCCTTCGATGGTGAAGAAGCCTTGCTAAAGGCAAGGCAATTTAAACCTTCTGCTATTACCCTGGACATAATGCTCCCCAAAAAAGACGGATGGGAAGTATTAAAAGAACTGAAGGAGGATACCGAGGTTAAAGATATTCCTGTACTGGTAATTTCTCTTGTAGATAATAAAGATATCGGTTTTGGGTTGGGTGCAACAGATTATCTCAGCAAACCGGTAAGCAGGAATGATCTCTTGTCAAAACTCTCCTCATACGGATTTCTCCCCAAAACCAATAACTTATACACGAAGGTATTGATTGTTGACGATGATCATAAATCGGTAGAATTACTCAACACCATCCTCCGTGCTGAAGGATATGATGTTTTAACGGCTTCAGGAGGAAGAGAAGGAATCGAAAAGGCTTTTCACCATAAGCCTGACCTGATCCTTTTAGACCTGATGATGCCGGAAGTCAGTGGATTTGACGTTGTGGATAAATTAAGAATGTCACCGGAGACTAACACAATTCCCATTATCGTGGTTACTTCAAAGGATCTGACACCGTCAGATAAGGAAAAGTTAAATCACTGCGTTTCATTAGTGGTAAAAAAGGGGATGTATTCCAACGAACGATTCCTGAGCGACATTGCCGCCTTAAGAAAACATTTATAAAGTCGGAAGGAATCTCCCGTTCTTCTCTATCGATGAAACACAATATTTGAAGGAACTATGCTATTTAATGGCAAAATGACATAAAAATCTGTTCCTCTCCCTTCTTCGCTTTCCATATAGATACATCCCTTATGATCCTTTATTATTCGATAGACAACAGCAAGACCAAGCCCTGTTCCCTTGTCTTTATTCGTAAAGAATGGTTCAAAGATGTGTGCAATTTTTCCCTTAGGAACCCCCATGCCATTATCTGAGACCTTTATCACAAAATATTGTTTTCCCGTTTGCTCTGATTGAGAAGGATCAAACGTGAAAAATATACTCTCGGAATTTATTTTTGCCATTTTTCTGAATTCAGAAACCGTGTCTATGATTTGAGTGTTCACCTGAATACAGCCGTTTTCCGGTAGTGCGTCAAGACTATTTTGCATAATATTAATGAGCACCTGCCTTATTTTATCCTCATCTGCAACTAGCTGACATCTTTGCTCCTCTAATGTCGCGGTTATCTCCGCACCTTTATTTGCAGCCGTATGTTTGAGCAGATTTATGGTGTCCATTATACAACCATGAGGGTCTATACTCCGTATAACAGAATTAGAAGGTTTTGCCAAATTTAGCATATCTTCAATAATTCTGTTGATCCTTCCGATTTCCTTTAAGGCAATCTCACGGAAGTTCGTATGGAACTCAACATCATCTCTTTTGTAAGGGAGGAGTTGAAAATAGGTATTTATGGCTACCAGGGGATTTTTTATTTCATGGGCAATATTAGAAGCGAGAGTGCCAAGATATGCAAGCCGGTCGGCATGTTGTTTTTCCATCTGCAGCAATTTCAGTTCCGTCAAATCGGTCAGAATTATGAGTGCGCCGAGCTTTTCTCCGGCCTCAGTTTTTAGCTGTGTTATGGTCACGCTGCACGGAACTTTTTTTTCGTCTCTCTCGATGAACGTTTCGATATCACGATAGTCTACATTATTCTTTAGGGTATGACGCAGCAAATGATGGGTGTCTTTATTAAGAGCACTGAGCGTAGTCCCGTTAGAACCGGTACTTTCTAAGCCAAGGATAATTTTTGCCTCACTATTGATCAGCGTGACTTCCTCATGAATATCTACAGCAATTACCCCACATTTTAAACTTTGAAGAATATTATCCCGATAGGTCTTGGCCTCATCCAGTCTTGAATAGAGGCGGGCATTATGAGCAGCCATCGCCAATTGGCCGGAAAATGCAAGAAACATCTGAATATCTTCCTGGGTAAAGACACTCTTACTTACCTTCCTGCCCAGGAGGATTATGCCAAGGAGGTTGTTTTCCTGAAAAACCGGGACACAACTGTCTATGTCCATGGATGCCATGGTTTTTTCCAATACCTGGTCAAGCTCACTATGCGTAAAACGATTCAATTGTTCTTTCGAAAGAACGGTTCTCTTTTCGCGAAGCCACGTAACAACAGCATCATGGTTGAGGAAACACAACGTGTCTTCAGATACCAGATTGATAGCCGCTTTTAGGTGGTAATCTTTGGTTTTTTCATCCTTTATCAGTATTCCTATCTTCTGAATACCGACAGAGTCATATAAATATTGGATGGCAAAGTGAAGGAGTCTGTTCAAATCATGGATAGAAGAAAACATCATCATAGAACCGCTCAGTATCTTCGGGTGGCTATACCTGGTATGGAAGAAATTGTTTTCAATAAAGTGTTGAATTGATTCTCTGGCAATCACAAAGGTTAAGACCATTACCATTATGGATACTACGTTAGTTACGGTCTCTTTGTACTCTGATACCGGGAGTATTCTGCTCATGACGAGTCCAACTGTAAAATAGATTATACTGAGAATGACGGAGAGAGCGGCATAAACAGTGCTGCGTTTAATCACTACGCTGATATCCATGAGATGATACTTTGCGATAGCGTAAGCGACAGTAATCGGAATAGGAACGGCTACGAGCGGGACAAATACTTCAGCCTGCCACAGACCTAATATTGGCATGACAAAATTGGTAATGATTCCCAGAAATACGGACATTGCCACCCCGAAGTATAAATACTGGACCTGCAATCTCTTTATCCCGTAAAAGCAGACACTTTTCCTGTAAAGGGTATATAATGAATATGCCATGCAGGTAATAAAATAAAGCCAAAATATGGGAAATAACGGACTGTATTTAGCCTGAGGAAATCGTTCTACAAAGGACACGGACTCGACGATATGGGAAGAAAATAAAACGAGGAGAATGCTTATGACAAAAAAGGATATGCTGTAATAACGATCAATAGATCTTTCCGTCCGGTCAGGAAAAACAGTCGAAAAAGAAAAAAAGGAAGATGGAATGAAGACGGCGGCACAAAAAACGAGTCTGAGTCTGAAGGTAGCAAATGCGGGATCTGTTGTCTGGAGCAAAAAATAAATAAAGAATATCCACACGGCCACGGCTTGCGCAAAAACGCAAAATCGCTTGTTAATGATGTTTGTTGGATTTCTCAGAAGTACAAAGATTCCGATCCCAGCAATCAGCAGAAAAAGGAAAATGAACATTGCCTGACTTATGAGCATGTCTTTTATTCCTGCGAATATTTCCTTAATACAAGAACGGCGTGAGTCCCCCCAACACTATGGCTATTAATCAACGCCGTGCCCATAGGGAAACGCCTGGAGTGGAGTGGAACATAATCAAGGTCACAGAGAGGATCGGGCATCTCCAGATTAATGGTGGGAGTAACAAATCCGTTCTTTAAACAAAGGCTCGTTGCAACTACCTGAAAGCCACCTCCGGCCGCGTATGCCTGTCCTGTCATAGACTTTATTGAACTTACCGGAATTTTATACGCATGCTTTTGAAAAAATGTTTTGAAGGCATTGGTTTCTGACACATCATAACTCGGAATAGCATTCCCATGTGCACAGATATAGTCTATCTCTTCCCTTCTCATTTTGCCAAAAGTTAATGCCTGCTCTATTGCGGAAACCAACGCCTGCCCACTAAGATCAACCCGAACGACATCCTGCGCATCACAGGTAGATGCATAGGATACAATTTCAGCATATATCGTTGCTCCCCTCTCTAACGCATGATTTAGTTCTTCGATCACCACAGCAGCTCCACCCTCACTGATGACCATGCCATCACGTCCTTTATCGTAGGGTCGCGAAGCCTTCTCAGGTGCTTCATTTCTTTTTGAAAGAATTCCCAGGGCGCAGAAGGTAGACATGGCAAAGGGGAAAATGGGGGCATCTGAACTCCCCACGACTGCCACATCCACCTCTCCCCGCCTAACCATCTTAAAACCCCAGTTTATAACTTCAAGCCCGGTTGAGCACCCGGATGACAGCGTTGAGTTGGGTCCGGTAATTTTCAATTCCGAGCATATATAACCAGTTGCCACGTGTGGCGTAAATTCAGGGGCTGTAAAACGGTTAACCGCCTTTGGACCTAACTCCAAGAATCTCCGGTGCTGGCTTTCATAGATATCATTTTCAGCGCCTATCGTTGTCCCAAAGCACACGCCGCACCTGTCCCGGTTCTCGGTGCTCAGGTCTATTCGGGAGTCTGAAACTGCCATCTTTGATGCTGCAACACCAAAATGGGTAAATCTTCCGCTTCGCTTGACCAATTTTGAGTCAAAGTAATCGCAGGGATTAAAGTCCTTTACCTCACCTGCAATCTGTGTACTGAACGGAGATGAATCAAAGGAAGCAATTTTTTTTATCCCCGATCGTCCTTTAATCAGAGCATCCCAATACGCATCTTTTCCATTACCATTGGGGGCTAATATCCCCAGGCCCGTGATAACGACGCGCCTTGCTTTCATAAAACTTTTCCTCCCCACGAAATATCCGTCTCCGCCGGAGAGAAATTTTTCTCTGCCAGTTTACGGCTGTATGCGTTTATTTTTCGGTAAACATCATTCAGGAAGCGATAATCCGTTGTCAACAAAGCCAAATCGCTTTTTGTCTTAAATTCCTCTAATCCTCTCTGGCCTGTAAATCCTGCACTCCTTGCCGCAAGACAATGCTCATCGGACACGTTTACCGTGTAACCCATTTCCCGCACCTTTTTCTCCATGAAGGCGGACATCTTCAGCATGTCCTGGAAGTTTATTCCCTGCAGGGAGATATTCAGGTCTCTCCAGGTGCTTGGGTCTTTCGCCAGTTCATACTCGTATCGTAAGACCGTTTGGTGATAATTATCGGGCAAGTTAAATCCGAATCTTTCTGGCTCTTTTTGCCATGCCGTCCCAGGTAAGGGAGCAGCAGGGGTTATCAGAACCGAATCCGGTTTGCAATCCTCATGTTCTAATTTCCGAAGTAAATGCAAATTCTCTTCCAAAATCTGCTCGTGTGTTATACCACTTCCATACGGTACTGGGCAAGGATAAATCATACTGATTCCAACATCAAGATGCATTCTTTCGTTGCGGGATGCCTGCTTTAGGGCCTTAATCGTGAAGTAAAAATCCTCCGTAGTATTCCCCTTATTCATTATCGCTGAAAGAACTTCGTCGTTTGCTGTCTCAACGCCAAGAAAAACTGCCCGAAGTCCTGAGCGTACGATCTTTTCATAGGCTGCAACAAGCTCTTCTGCCCTCTCTTTTGCCCTGGTCTCTGCCCGGATGAACATTGAATACTCAATCTGCAAGCCTTCCGTTAAAATAGCATCGGCGATTCGGCTGCTCAATGAAACGGGTGTTGCAGAACCTGCAAAACGAAAGAGTCCGATACCTGTTTCCTCCAAAGTATTTTTTATTTCTTGAATGGTCAGTGCAACATCTCTGGCTTGATATCTGCCGGTAATATTTGGATGCGTACAAAACTTGCACTTCCCGTAATAACAGCCAGAGGATTCGTTTATAACTGCAATATTTACCTTCCTGTCCTCCTTTTCATAGAAGGGAAAAGGTTTTGCATTTAGAGGAAGCCGCTTAACCGGTGTTTCCCTCACGATACCGTTGGCATCTCTATATAATAAATTAAAAATCTTACCCGCCTCTGCAAGTTCCGTAATTTTTTTTATTACATCGGATTTCAGACCTCCGCAAGCAGAAATTTCCCGCACAAGCGTAAGAATCTGTACCAGCGTTACTTCACCCTCAACATCAATACAAAAGTCAAAAGGGCTACTTTCCAGCGCACATGCCTTAAATTGATTGACCTGTGGTCCGCCGGCGATCACCAAAGTCTCCGGGCTTTGTTCTTTTACCATTTGTGCAAACTTCTCGGAATAGGTAAATCTGTCGCCAAGCCATGTCTTAATTCCTAGCACTTTAACCCGATCTTTACGCACCTTGTTAACCAGAGCAGAAAGGTATCCTTCCATTTTTTCTTTGATAATCTCATTGAGATTATTCTGGAGGATGTTCCACTCATTCCTGGACGCTACCCTATCTTCTTCCGTCTTTGGCTTAAAAACATGGGGAAAGAGTTCGAACAGCTTTGATGTAAGGTTGTTTTTTGTAAATGTGGTATAGAATTCAATACAAGCCGGATCTTCAACCTCAACGGAAAAACCTGCGTCCCGGCATGCTCTTGAGAGTATTCCGATACCATTCTCCCTGAAACAATCACTAACGGAATATGCCTTTCCCATAAATGAATTCCATAGCATAATGTCTGTGCCTTGTGTTGTCTGCATAGTCGTTATCCTAAAAATTTTGCCGGAGGTATAAAGTTAGTGCATGCAACAATTCAGTTTTCTGTGTCTGCAATTCCATATTTCTGCATCTTATAACTAATAACGCGGCGGGTAGTTCCGAGGAGCCTGGCTGCCTTTGATTTCACACCCCCGGATTGATGAATAGCCTGTTCAATAAGTTGCTTTTCAACTCTTCCTACTTCATCCTCTAACGTGATTCGCCAGTTCCCATCTGACTTCACTCGTTGCAGATTCCGGGACGAAATACCGGTAACTTCAATTGGAAGATGTTCAGGAAAGAGCGTCAACTCATTTCCGTAAAGTGCAAGAGTTCTCTCCATAACATTCTTCAGTTCCCTAACATTTCCCGGCCAATGGTACTTTAGTAATGCTTCCATAGCTTCTTTTGAGATGTATTCCATTTTTGCATGACACTCCTTTCGAAAAATACCGAAGAAGTGTTCTACCAATTGTGGAACATCCTCTTGTCTCTCACGAAGTGGCGGAAGATATAGGGGAACTACATTGATACGATAGTAAAGGTCTTCACGAAATCGGCCATCTTTGATCATGGATTCCAAATCTCGATTTGTTGCGGCAATAACACGCACATCCGTCTTTATAACGGCATGGCTGCCTAAACGGGAGAACTCTTTCTCCTGAAGGATTCTCAGGAGTTTAGCTTGCAGCGGGAGGCTTATCTCACTGATTTCATCGAGAAATATCGTACCACCTTCAGCTATTTCAAATTTCCCCAGACGCCTCTCATATGCACCGGTAAATGATCCCTTCTCATGCCCAAAAAGTTCCGCCTCGAGCAATTCGCCGGCCAGATTTGGACAACATACCACAATAAAGGGCTCCTCCCGGCGGTTACTATGAAAATGGATTGCACGCGCCGCTAATTCCTTACCAGTTCCACTTTCCCCCCGTAAAAGAACCGTTGAGTCCACCCGGGAGACTCTGGAAATAATATCAAGTATTTCCTCCATTACCCTGCTACGTCCTTGGATTAGTTTGTTAATCAAATGGCTTTTAGATTCTGAACGAAGATACCGAACTTCCCGGCTTAAGCTTTTAAACTGCAATGCTTTTTCTATGGTTATCTTAATCTCTTCTACCCCAAAGGGTTTTACAATATAATCTAACGCACCAAGCTTAACCGCCTCGACAATTGCTTTTACGTCATTTACTGCGGTTAACACGACGACACCAGCCTCTTGACCCAAAGGTTGCAACCTCCTGAGGAATTCCAACCCATTCATTTCATGCATTTTTATATCAAGAAGGACAAGATCCACATGTTCTTTTTCCAGTATCTTTAAGGCTTCTCTTCCATTGAGAGTACTTAGTACCTTATAGCTATCCTTTACGATAAGCCTGAGCGATTCAACGACACTGGATTCATCATCTACAAGTAATATTGTTTTCATAGAGAATCTGAGACAAACAAGAAAGATAAAATACCCTTTTACCCGGCGCCATAACACTACTGTCCACTGTAAATCATTCTTTTGAAATACAACCTATTAAACCCCTGATAAATATTCTTTTGGAAGAACAAGCACCCTTCCAACGCTCTTACAGAAATAAGTCATCATTTGAAATAAATTTCGACAATATTTCTGTGGGCGGTCCATTCGGAATATCTATCGCAAACGCCTGTTGAAGGAGTAGAAGAAAGGCCTTTTCGGTGTCTGTTTTGATAATCAATCTGATTGAGTAACAAGGATATTACTCAACTCATGTGAAATGCCGGATGAGGTATTTCGGTTTTCTAAATTCTTTACCTTACTCTCTAATTCCCTAACGGCACTTAAACTTAATTGTAATTTCCTAATTTCACTTATATCCGAAAATATCATAATTGCCCCCAACTCACCGCCAGCATCTAACAAAGAAGTACTTACTGAATATACGGCATGTGTAGTTGGGTGTGTAACCTCGCGCATCTCATACGTCTTCTTGTCTTTTAACGTTCTCAAAATAATATCCGTAAAGAGAGAACCGATGTGTTTTACATCCTTTCCGAGGATATCGTGCGAAGAAATGCTCAGCATCTTAGCAGCATTCTTGTTAAAGGCATTAATTCTGCCATTGCTGTTTATGGCAATTACACCACACGGGATATTTTCTAAAATGTTCTCATTTTGAATCTTCCTAAGATTTGCCTCACGATACAGAAATGCATTCTCAACTGCCATACCTATATACCCGGCCAGCATGGATAATAACTCAATGTCCTCATCAAAGAAAACCTTTCCGGTAATCTTGTTTCCTAATGTAATCATGCTACTGAGGTTTCCATAAGCCAAGACAGGAATACACAAACTGGCTTGCAAAATATTTATTTCCCTCTGAATATTTATCGCTTCACGTATGCTCAATTTATTACTTGCGACCTCCCGTTCTATAACGTCCTTGGTCAATATTTGATAATTTTTCGCTAGCCAGAGCATTATGCTCTCATTATTGTTAAAGCTAATTTTTTTAGCAACCGCCTCATCTATGCCTAGATACCGATAAGGCCTGCTCAGTCCTTCTTTCTTGTATACCAGCACAAATACCGCCTTACCCACACCAAATATTTCAGACATGGCCTCAACCGTCAAGTCTGCAAGTTTCCCAAGATCATGGACTCGCGCTAATACCTTCGAGAATTTTTGAAAGACCTCTTTGTATTTAAGATATATTTCACTCGTAGTCGGTTGCCTGTTAATTCCAGGTTCTGATAGCTCAGTTATTTTATTCGCTGGCTGTATATTTTTTATATGCGAGTGAATAAACCCCAGTTCTTTTTTCAGTGATTGTTTTTCCAACGCCCTCTTTGACGCATGCTGTATTGCATCATGAGTCAATGGCTTTTCAAGCAGTTCATATGCGCCGATCTTCAGAGCATCATCGGACAACATCGGCAGAGACTCCGGAATTACCAAAACAACCGTTGGTTCAATATTGATTTGTTTAAATTTTTCCAACAATTTGGTTGCACCATCGTTCTCCAGAAGAACGTCTAAAAACGTTATATCGATGTCTTTATTAAACAACAACTGCAATGCATCCTCATGAGACTTTGCATAGTAAATTACATAATCACCATTTAAAGACTTTTTAAAAAGGTTATTAACGGAATTATCATCCGAGACTATCAAAATTGAGTACATAATAAACCCCTTTCTAAAAAATCTTTGATTATAGAGAAAATGTCAATCAAATAAACATATCTATGAGCTTTTTAAATATGATACATAAGATTAATTGAACAATTATGTTCAAATCGCAATTACTGTACCAATTGTTGATAATATGTCGATTAAACATTTTAAGTATGTTGATTTATTATACATAAGACCATTGCGCCTTTGATTAAAAAATTTAAATCAAAAACAATAAACAAAAATGTGTTTACTTTATTGACATATTTTGTTGCATTATTTTTCATTTTCAGATATAAGTTTACAAAATTATCCAAAGAAGCTAACCGTCCGAGAAACCAAAGGCAAAAGAAAAATGATCATTTTTACAAATTCATACCATGTTTTAGACTGTAGTTTTTCAATAAATGTACAATTATAGCTATAAAATGAGAATCTTTATTCCTGGAAAAGGGACATTAAATAATGTTGTAGGTTTGTTCTATACCGTGTATTTTTTTGATCATAAAAAAATTGTTATTATCCAAAGAATGTAAATTAGTTATGAATCTTTTATTAAATTTTTCCTCGTAATTTGGCACAAAAAGTGTAATCTATAAATGTCTTTGAGGACTAAGGTATGGAACAAATAACAAAATCGACAAACATCCTGGTAATCGATGATGACCTTGGTGTAAGGGAATCGCTAAAGATCATTTTAAGAGATAAATATTGTGTTTCCACCACATCAAATATTGACGAAGCTATTGTCAGTATGGATACCGTAAAGCCGGAAATGATCTTTCTTGATATAAAAATGCCTAAAGCAAACGGTCTGGATTTTCTCAAACAGATGCGTTCCGCAAACACCACCATCCCTATAATCATGATTACGGCTCACCCATCTATAGAAAACACCATTACCTCTTTACGGAATGGCGCATTTGATTTTATTGTGAAACCTTTTCAACCAACAGAAATCCTTAATGTAGCAGAAAAGGCGTTGCATCATAGTAACGAACTATGGGAAAAAGACATGTTGGTAAATAATTTGAGGAAGGCCGCACAACAAAATTTCTTTTCAACGACAGAAGCGCTTTTACACGCTATAGACGCAAAAGATTCTTATACTGCTGGTCACTCTAAACGAGTGTCAGAACTTTCAGCATTTGTTGCCAAAGAATTGGGTAAAAATGAGCCGGAAATTGAAGTCCTACGATATAGTGCCTATCTTCATGATATAGGAAAAATTGGAGTCGGCGATCTTGTGCTGACAAAACCAAGCTACCTTACTCCGGAAGAATTTCATTTAATGAAACGTCATGCCGAGATTGGTTATAAAATTCTTACGCCAATAAAATTCTTGGAAAAATGTTTACCCATCGTGAGACATCACCATGAATGGTATAATGGCAAGGGTTATCCTGATGGTCTGGAAGGATCTGATATTCCCTTTGAAGCCAGTATTCTTTCAATTATAGATGCGTATGATGCCCTGACCACAGACAGACATTATCATAAGAAATATTCCCACCAGAAAGCCTGTGAAATTATTACCCAAGGGATACACACTCAATTTACGCCAACCGTGACAGAAAAGGTACTCGCCATTATTAATCGCCATCATGAAGCATACTTACAACAGGGACGGGCAGAAGAATCCTTAATTCTCTGACAATCGATTTTATACAAGCACTCTTCTGACCGGAGAACCTTTGCATAAAACGGTTTGCTTTTTCAGACTGAAAGGAACGGGTGCCTTTGGCGCATCTCATAGACGGTCACTATGATCTCATCACTCTATCATTGCTATGAATTTCACGTATGCGGTTTAAAAATATTTCCATCTTTTACATAACATCAAGTAATACGAGGCGTACCATATTTAATGCAGTATTTACCGAATAATTTTTAATGTCTATCCTGGAACCAGCAAACCGACATTTCCTTATCCTAACAAGACCATTTTTTGCTACTGCAATATAGACCAAACCTACCGGTTTTCCCGGAGTCGCACCTGTAGGACCGGCAATTCCCGTAATGCCAACACCAATATCCGCCGAAGCCTTCTTTTTTATCCCCTTGGCCATCGCTTTCGCCACCGGTAAACTTACAGCACCATGTCTCAAAATAAGTTTTTCTGGAACACCAAGCACGTTTACCTTCGCATTATTACTATAGACCACCACACCTTCCAGGAAAAATTTGGAAATACCTGAAATATCGGTGAGTTTATCAGATAATGATCCCCCGGTACACGACTCAGCAACGGCGATCGTTTTATGTTTCTTATTCAGAAGAACAAAAACGGCGTATTCAAGCGTTTCATCACCCTCTCCAAATACTGCGTAACCCAATTTTCTACGGATAGCCCGTTCTGCCTTGTCTAATAGCCTTACAGCTTTATTTTCTTTTTCAGCGGTTGTATGAATATTTATTGTTACAACTCCGCCACGCACCAACGTTATTGCCTTCGTTTGTCCTGAGTTTGTCCGACAACCTTTGACTGCATCCTCAACAAGTCGCTCAGAAACACCAAAGGTATGCAAATTTCTTGTAACGAGACATCCTTTTTCTGCCTTGTGTTGCCTTGCATATATTTTCAAGTACTTATGCAACAGAGGTTGCATTTCTCGAGGAGATCCAGGCAAACAGACTATTTCCTTTTTCTTGTGATGGATGGCAAACCCTGTCGCAATCCCATTGTCTGTATGAAGCGCAATCGCCCCCTCAGGAATAAGGCATTGTCTCCGGTACTCATCCTTTCTGTTTGTATGACGGTTTGAAAAATATTTTTGAAGACGAATACGTGATTCTTCATCAGGAATCAAAGGAATGTTGAAAAAAGCCGATATCACTTCCCTGGTTATGTCATTTGCAGTAATGCCTAGCCCTCCCGTTGTAATAATCAGGTTCACCCGATCGCTTGCAATTCTCAGAGTAGATTTTAATAATTCCTTATCGTCACCGACAGATGTCTGAAATAGCACAGGAATCCCTTTTTCAGTTAATTTCTTGGCAATATGCTGGGCATTTGAATCAACGATCTGCCCTGCTATTATTTCAGTACCTATGGTTATAATTTCTGCTGTTGTCATTAAATATCTCCCGTTTGTAACCGGCCTTATGTGCATCTCTACTCGAATTGTTTTGTGTTCTTCACGGTTGGCGACTCTGTCTTGTGAAAGAACTGATAGATTTCCGTTGCACATTTTGCCGGTAGCTTACCAATTTCCACCAATTGTTCTATAGTGGCGCTTCGTATACCTTCAATACTGCCAAAGCATCTGATAAGTTTCTTTTTGCGTACAATTCCTATCCCGGGAATCTCATCAAGCGGCGACGTATAATATTCCTTGCGACGAAGCTTCCTGTGATAAGCTACCGCAAATCGGTGAGCCTCATCCCGTATCTTATCAAGAAGTAATAGTTCCGGCGAAGAAGGCGCTAGTACAATAGGGTCTGACCTATGTGGAACAAAGATCTGTTCACCGGCTTTTTCGCCCAACCCAGAGATTTCCTTCTTGCCTTTGGCCAATGCAACCAAGTCGACGTTATCGATCGCCAGTTCGTCAAAAACCTTTAGGGCTACGCCCATCTGGCCCTTACCTCCATCCACGATAATTAGGTTAGGCAAATCTTTTTCTTCGACTGCACGTTTGTATCTGCGGATCAGCACTTCGTGCATCATAGCATAATCATCGATTTGTCCTACTGTTTTAATCTTGAACTTTTTATACCTGGATTTAGTAGGCTTCCCCTGCTCAAACGTAACCATGGATCCCACGGCTTGCTTACCAGAAATATTTGAGATATCAAAGCATTCGATCCGTTCCGGTATTTGTTTAAGATACAGGGTTTCTTTCAGCGTCATGAGGGTTAATGCCAAATCACCCCCATGAGTTTGCGATACCCGGTAGGCATTTTCTGCATTTTTTTGCGCCATCTCAATCAGCCGCACCTTGTCTCCGCGTTTCGGGTTTATTACCACAATCTTTTTCCCCTTCCTTTCCGTAAGCCATTCTTCAAGCAACTTTGAATCTGCCGATTCCACAGGTATAATTATCTCTGCAGGAACAAATCTCGTCTGACTGTAAAATTGATTCAGAAACGAACGAAATATTTCTTCAATAGCATTATGGTTTACAGAAAAATGATAAGAGGCTATATCCTCCATGTTCCCTGAGCGGATAAACATAACCTCAATCCACACCTCGTTGCCCGCCAAGTAATAGCCAAAAACGTCGCGATCCACAAAAGTCATAGAATGAATTTTCTGTTTTTCCACAGTTTCTTCAATAGCCAGAATACGATCGCGAATCTTGGCTGCCTTTTCATATCGTAGCGCTTTTGACTCCTCAAGCATCTGTTGTTTCAATACCTTGACAAGGTCGTCCTGTTTGCCCTTTAGAATGAGAACCACTTGATCTATCAGTTCTCGATACACAACCTCATCCACAAGACCACAACACGGTCCCAGGCACTTATGGATTTGATAGTAAAGACAAGGTTTCATCCTCTTTTTAAATACCGTATCGGGGCATTTACGAATAGGAACAATGTCATGAATGTACCGCAATGTCTCCCTCACTGCCTTTGCTGAAGCATAAGGGCCGAAATACATGGCACCATCGTTCTCAATCTGCCTGACCACTTTTGGACTGGGAAACTTCGCGTTAACTTCCAGTTTTATGCTTATAAAAGTCTTGTCATCACGCAGGTTAATATTAAATTTTGGCTTAAATTGCTTGATCAGGTTATTTTCAAGAATGAGCGCCTCTTTCTCAGTTTCCGTAAGTACAAAATCGATGTCTTCAACATGTCGCACCAGATACTCGACATATGCCCTCCCACCTCTTTCCCTCTGGAAATAACTTCTCACCCGATGCCTGAGATTCTTGGCTTTCCCAACGTAGATTACCTTATGCTTTGCATTCTTCATAAGATAAACTCCCGGAGAGTCCGGGAGATTTTTCAATTTATTAATTAATTTCATACATCCCTTTATAACATGCAGACATTTCTTTGTAAATATTCTTTGACAACCTTTTGAGACAATGGTAACATGCCCGCCTATCATGGAGACAAAAGACCGTTCTCAATTACTCACCGAACAACGCAACCCGAGGACCCTCAATATCGACTGTAAAACTACCCTGGAGATTATTGATATTATCAATGCCGAAGATGCGAGAATCTTTGCCGCCGTTCATAAAGAACGAGAACGTATTGCAAAGGCAGTTGATCTGATCGTTGCTGCTTTTAGGGAAGGTGGGCGACTTTTGTATGTCGGCGCTGGTACCAGCGGAAGATTGGGTATTCTCGATGCATCAGAATGCCCCCCTACCTATGGCACCGATCCCGATCTTATTACGGGAATCATCGCTGGCGGGAAGAAGGCAGTATTTCAATCTATAGAGGGAGCCGAAGATTTTTCTGAAAATGGAGTAAAGGACATCCAGCAAAAAACGATAAGTCACAAGGATGTTGTCGTAGGTATTACTGCGGGAGGAACAACACCCTACGTAATGGGTGCCCTCTTTGAGGCGAAAAAACGCAATGCTAAAACGATTTTTCTCTGCTGTAACAAAGAAACTACACCGCATTTTGATGTCGACATCATCATCAGGCCAATCACAGGCCCCGAGGTCATAACCGGATCTACCCGAATGAAGGCAGGTACAGCTACAAAACTTATCTTAAACATGCTGACCACAACTTCGATGATTAAAATTGGAAAGGTCTATGAGAACCTTATGGTGGATCTCCGGGCTACAAATATAAAATTAACAGACCGGGCAGAGCGCATTATTATGCTGGTTACCGGCATAAACCGTGAAGACGCAAAAAAATTACTAGAAGCAGCCTTTGGGAATGCAAAGGTTGCTATAGCTATGCAAATACTGGGAATTGATTACACAGAGGCAAAAAAAAGACTGGATGCACAGGGCGGATTTGTAAGAAAAGTCTTGCAATAACCATGCAAAGCGAGACTTTGAAAAAACACGAAAGAGAACAGAGGCTCTCGCTACTTTTAAAGTGGTTGAGCTAGTAGATATTTTTTCTGATCATACACCGTAACTTTGTTGCGGCCTACCTTTTTAGATTCAAAAAGAGCAGCGTCTGCAAAAACAATAAGATCTTTTTTTGTAAGATCATCAAGTGCAGGAATTATTCCTGCCACTCCAAAACTTGCCGTCACGTTATATTTGTGATTATGAATGATAAAGGTATGCCCAGCAATTGATTCCCGCAATCGTTCAGCCATAAACCAGGCATCGCGATCGGATGTATCAATAAGAAGAATAGCAAATTCTTCACCTCCGTACCGAAAAAGCATATCATAATCCCTGAGCGATTTTTTCATCAACGTGCACAATTCCTTTAAAATAGCGTCACCAACCGGATGTCCGTAATTGTCATTAAAATTTTTGAAATTGTCAATATCAAGCATGATTAAACTCAGAGGTAAAATATTGCGAGTTGCCAAGCTAACTTGGTTGCCAAGCATCTTTTGAAAACAACCATGGTTATATACTTCTGTTAAGCTATCCAGCTGTGCAAGTTTTTCAAGGTGTTTATTTTTTTCCTCAAGTTCTTTGGTAAGCTTTTGTAATCGCTCCTTGGTATCAATAAGTTCCCTGTTTATTTGATCGTATGTTAAGTTTATACTGCTAAGCGATGTATTCGCCTCTTGCAGAATCTCCTCAATTGATTTGTACTCCTTGGTATGAAGGCCAAATAATGCAGTAGTCTGATTGATTTCTGTAATAGCATGCTCCAGTATCCTGCTAACAACTTTCTCATCAAAACCGAATGTTTCCTTTGATACCTCTAGAAATCTTTGGTGATACCACTTGGGGTTATTTGAACAAAGAATATTCGCGAATATTCCTGATAAATAGACGACATTGATGGCGAACCGGTGCTTGTTATCATTGCCCTTATAGTCGTGAGGACGATGATGATAATAAATAGGAATGGATAACTCAGGCGGAAATCCCCATCTTTTGGTAACCTCATATCCAATGCATGCGTGATCTGCACCAATTATGTGTTCTTCCATTTCAATAGTGTCTTTTTCGCCATTGGTCGTTTCCGTTAATAATCGCGCATACTCCTGCGGAAAACAGCTAGCCACAATCAGCACTCCTATGTCTTGCAAGAGTCCAGCAATGAAAACCTCTTCCCCATTGAATTTCCCAGACTCCGTCACAATAAGCTTCGCCGCAACTGCATTCGAAAGGGATCTTTCCCAAAATTTTTCATAATCAAAAATATCCTTACCGTTCTTTACCTTCATTGATAAAAACGAAAAGGAAAGTACCAGACTTCGAATTGCATTTAAACCAATCCTTGAGGCTGCCTGATGTACATTGTTTATTTTAACGGGGAAATTGTACAGTGCCGAATTGGCAATTTTTAATACTTTTGCAGACAGGGAGGCATCTTTCGAGACCAGGTTTGCAATTTCTTTCATTCCTATTTCTTCCTGGGATGAAATGGAAACGAGCTTCCATGCAACTGCTGGTAAGGTAGGCAGCGACTCTGATTTTAATACAAATTTTATGACTTCGTCTTTTTCCATAGTTTGATACTTGCATCAAGCAGTATAAAATGCGGTTTTCATTTAATATCTTCCTTATTAAGCATCGGACTCATTTGCTTTTTATCTACGATTTATAAGGTTATGTTTATTTTAGATTAAATTCCTGTTTCAAAGAATTTATAGCTTCAACAATCATTATACTGCTCATGAGAATCAAGGTTATTAGGAAGAAGGTAAATACATCAACCTCGTGAAATGAATTTTTAGCCTTTTTTTTCCTGACACCGAGCAAAAATACCAGTGCATCTATTAGATATAAAGCAAATTTCATGTTAAAAACTCCGTCCTTTCGTTTATAACATTATCTTTAAAACTTCTTTATGTGTAAGTATTTACTGTCTCTCATTTAATAATAAGAACTTTGCTGCATTATGATATCTATAACCCGTGAAGAAACAAAACTCACAAAGTTAACAATTCACACTGAACATAAAGGTAAAACTGATTGTATATATATATCGGCATTTCTTGCCATAATATTATACTCGTAAAATATCATTTTCTTATACGTCTGGGAGGGAATGCTGCATAATGATTTGGGGCAAATAACCTTGAGATATGTCACGGATATTGCTCATTCTGGAACTCAACCTTACAATCGATTTATCTGACACTTAAGCCATTTTTTAAGGTCTTTATTCCTGAATAAGAGGTTTTATGGTCTGTGAAATAATGTACCTGTTATTGGAAACCCATCGATAGGCTGTACACAGGCAATTTCTGCTTACTGGGAATTGGAATAGTACATATAACCACCGGAATCCTTTTAACCGGATTACTATCTCCGGCAATGCCTTATCACCGGCAAGAATCTGTTTGTGGAAAAGCACTAATTGAAAGGACTCCAAACAGGTTTCTTCACTCATTTCTGGAAATCTACGTCTCCGTTCTTCTGATCGGCAAGGAATAAATTCAAAGGCGTTACTTCGGATAGCATGCAATTCAATCCATTTCATGCATCCACGACATAAGCTGCACTTGTCGTCATAAATAAGTACCACCGTTTCCAGTTTTCGCATGCCTGAAACATCAAGAATCTTTTAATAATTTTAACATCTTAAAAAAATCAATCATCAATCCATTTACAGTAAAGTTTAAGAATACGGAAACCAGCTCGCAGCAAATGTAAACCAACTAACGGATTTCAATTTCACAAAGTTCAATTCCCGATAAATTAGAAATATCTTTTACCGGTTGACTGCCATCATACCTGCTTTCCAGAACGGCGTTGCCGTTATTGTAAATCGAAATAGGTGTATTGTTGATATTTTTTTGGAGGATAAATTTATAGTGAAATCGGGTGCGGTCACCGGAATTTCTGGTAATAACCGATACAACCCTGTTTAAACCGGGTAGCAGTTTATCTCCTGCATTACAAAATCCCTTTTGCTTTAATTTTTCAGACCTTTGGGTAGTTATAAAAATCAATGCTACTTCGTCACCCTCCGTTAATTCTGTCAGATTAAAACCCAGTTCCTGACATCCATCTGTAATAATAACTTTTGTCGGAGTCTTATGAATGATTTTTTTTGTATCATCCCAAGCCTTCGGGTCTTTTAAAAAATAGTCTACAATATTGCCCTGAGCAAGGGTCGCCGCATTTACGGAAGAAAACAAAAGTATTGCTACTATATAATGAAGATATCCCATAACTATTTCCTCCTATTATATGATTTCTCAGGAGTGATCAAATTCCCCGTATGTTTTCGTATATATTTTATGAGCCTCGATATACTCTGCCACACAGCGGGGAACTAGATACCTTATACTCTGTCCCCTCTGCAGTCTCATCCTGATCTCTGTTGACGATATACCAATGTGCGGTATTATAACTTTTAATCGTTCAATCTCCGCTGTTTTCTCATGAGAAAACAACTCCATTCCCCGGAAGCTTTCCCATGGAAAAGAGTATGGAGAACCACTCCCATTTGCTTTGATCGGGAATCGGTTAACGACAACAAAATAACAGATCCCGGAAAGTATGTTAATATCCTTCCAGGTGCTTATTTCGCTGATCATATCCGTACCCATAATCAGAAACAAATTATGATTTTTTCCATACATCTCCTTTAGAGCACTTACAGTATCAATGGTATACGATTTCCCAGTCCGTTTAATTTCTATATCAGACACATCAAAATGTTCGTTGTCTTTTATTGCGTACTTTACCATCTGATACCGATGAAAAGAATCAAGCAAATCCCTTTCCTCCTTATGGGGGGATATCCCTGTCGGAATAAATATAACCTTCGACAATCGCCTTTGCTGATAAACCTCTTCAGCTACAATAAGATGTCCAATATGAATTGGGTTAAACGATCCGCCAAATATACCAATATCCATGTTAATCTCAAGCAATACCGCCATCACGAGACAAAGTAAACGCTCCCATTCACAGCTGCATTATATAAACGAACGTGGAGAAGTCAATAAAAATGGGCTGTTTTTCATTGACTCAGAATAACGTGTGTGTTAGCATCTGAAATACGAAATGGTAACCCCGCATATTTATTAAAAAAAATATTCCCTTGAAAATTGCGTACTTTGACTGCTTTTCCGGTATCAGCGGCGATATGACCCTCGGGGCGTTTGTAGACGCAGGACTCGATGCCAACCTCCTGAAGGACCAACTCGCCCAACTTCATCTCCACGGCTATAAACTATCAACAGAAAAAGTGAAACGTGCGGGAATAAGCGGTACAAAAGTCCACGTAGTAATCCCGTCGGGTCATGACCACACACATATGCCTCATGACAGCCATCACCACCACCATCATTCGCACTTAAAATTTTCTGATATCCAGTTCATGATAGAAAAAAGTCCACTCCATGATGAAATCAAAAACTACAGCATCAAAATCTTCAAGAGGCTCGCAACTGTTGAGGCGAAGGTGCACAACACGACGATAGAAAAAGTTCATTTTCATGAGGTTGGCGCGATTGACTCAATAGTTGATATCGTCGGCTCCGCAATCGCCATCAAACACATGGGAATTGAGAAGATCTATTTTTCTCCCGTTCCCACGGGATGCGGATACACCATCTGCGAACACGGCACATTCCCGGTTCCAACCCCTGCAACTGCGGAACTTCTGAAGAACCATTTGCTGAAATCAGTCCCGGTAGAAAAAGAACTAACCACCCCCACCGGTGCTGCTATAATAACAACCCTGGGAGAAGGACTAAGGACAAATCCTGAGATGAAAATCCTTCAGATCGGCTACGGAGCAGGCACTCATGACAATCCCAATATCCCCAATTTACTACGCATATTCATCGGTGAAACAACCCCCAGCACTGAATCCGACGAAGTTTGGATTGTCGAAACTAATATCGACAATATGCCGGGTGAGATGCTGGGCTACGCCATGGATAAATTGTTTCAGGCAGGGGCCGTGGATGTCTACTTCACATCAATTCAGATGAAGAAGGAACGACCTGGAACAATGATCAGCGCCATTGTTCCTGAACTAAACCTATTGCCGGTAGAATCGGTTTTCTTCAATCAAACGACTACATTCGGTATCAGAAAACACAAGGTAGCACGTAAAACACTCACACGTGAATTTAAAGAATTCGATAGCCCGTTGGGGAAAATACAAATGAAGATCGGAACATTGAACGGTGATATCAAAAGCATTTCTCCTGAATATGAAGACTGCAAGAAAATCGCTGAGGAAAAGGGCATCCCCCTCAAGCAAGTCTATAATACGATTTCGCAGGCTTTCGGGAAACTATAATTTCTTTAAGCAATTCCCTCTGATTGGTCTATCCTGTTTATTTGTCAACTACTCAGCAAAACCAACAGAGAATACTATCTCAAACCAGTTAAGCGCCATAACTATTCAGCGTATTCTTATTTTCAATCACTATGAGTTGGCAAAATCAGACAATTCACTACAAAATAACATCTGTAACGCCCGGTACAAATTTGCCCCTTATTTTTAACAAGGTGAGAGCTAACCGCGAATACAGCGGAAAATCCTAACTCTGTCCAGAGAACGGAAGCATCTTAATATCTTCTACTGAATCTTTGTCATCCTGATATTGTTTTCAGCCGAATTATTCATCAAGAGGGCATTCGTAAGGCTCACAAATCCAAGTACATCATCCTCCATGCGCCCTAATAATTCCTGAGCCAAACTACCCGCCTGGCGAGTGGTTTAGCTCAGGAATTAGCCTGGTAAACGTTTTTAAATACTTTCATTATATGCACAAATACATATAAATCATATCAATAAAAAACCGTATTTACCTGAGCCCATCTACAGCTAGTTAAATCTTTGGTTGAACTGCTCTTCTTACCAAATTTTACTGACTAAAGATTTGGGTATGACGATTTCAGATACTCAAATAGATAACCCTAATTTTGTAAGCACTTCAGTCAATCCTAATGTGCTTGCATCAATTCCAATACCCAGGGCAAAGGCCTCCAAGTAGTCCCTGTTCATGATACCAAAAGGGCGCTTACCATAAAATCGCCAGCCTTGTATCAATAGTCCGATAATCAGGGCAAGACAAAAACGGAGATTCAGAAATCGGTCTGCTAACGCCTGAGCCGCATGAATGGATGAAGGTAAGATTTCCAATTTAACTTTACCTTCACCGAGTATTTTTCCTACAGAGGATAGTGTACCAGGTATAAAATCTTCGGCAACGAAGGCATGAACCTCCATCTGTTTTGGCCGTTTGAATCGATGTGTCAGACGTGTGCCATGGCGGATTTGTTCTGCTGTAAATTTTGCATACGGCGTACCGTCACCGAAATCGATGATAATATTTACTCCGATTCCCCATGATGGATCGAGATCGCTTAATTCCAGTACAACCTGACGATCTACATGCAATTCATCAGGCGGGGTAAGCGAAGTAACTTTTATTGGTCGGGGCACTGACATGAGACGGCGGGCTAAAGCTATAGCTTCTTTTTCCCCTGAGCGTTTAGCGGCAGACAGACGAACTTCTGGCAAAATACTCTGGGATGCTATAAGTGTCGTTATCATTTTGCCTCCGACTCTACTGAGCCGGACTTGCAAATCAGTCAAGTTATTAAGACACTCTTTCGCTGTCAATTGCTCCAACCCGAGGCGCACGCGATCCAATTCCTTCGCGACTCCGTCAATTCCAGGATTGGGTTCCAGAAGAGCCAGGCCTTGTTCAGAGACATATAATTCAATCCTCAGGCCAGATTCTAGCTTTTTGCAAAATTTACTTTCAACCTTTTTTTTGATTGTTTGAATATACGCACGGATTTGGAATATATCCACTGACAAACAAAGTTTGTCAGTGCCACCCTGTAATCCGCTTATATAATGAAATATTCTGATACAATCAAGTTCCGGGCTAGTTGCGCACATAATAGGCATGCCTATCTTGCAAAAAACCCGTCTATCGAAAAATAGCTAAGAAACTTATTCGTGAACAGACAAATCCTCTTCTCGCATTTTTCTCGCTTTGCATGGATATTTATAAGATCCCGGAGATGCCTCCATAATTGGTTACCATCACATAGTAAGAATGGCCATAGTTTTATAGAAAGAGTGTTGGCTGTCTTGTTCATTTCTCGTTTCTTTTTCTCAAATACGGATGCCCTTTTGGTCACTTTACAGGCCGATACACTATTTTGGCGCACTCAATGATGTTGTTGATGCCGGTCATCTTCTAACAGCATTTCTATCACATTCATCAGAGGGTCAGTCTGTTCTACGGTTATAAAGGGCTGATTTTCACTGCACGAAAATCATTTGCAGAATTTAGGTTAAACAGTAACTACTGTAGCACACTTTTTGTCAAATTAAATTTTACACAAAGATAATTTGGTCTCTTCACTATACAACAAGGCTTTGCCTTGCTGACCGGTTTTCGCTAAACGTTATTTGTAATTAATAAATTGCATGGCAAAATCATAATTCTGATCCTTAATTGCCTTGATGACTGTTTGTAAATCATCAATCTTCTGCCCTGAGATCCGCACCTTGTCTTCCTGTATCTGAGCCTGCACTTTGAGTTTCAGACCCTTGACAAATTTTACTAGTTCTTTGGCTTTTTCCATCGGTATGCCAGATTGAAAGCTAAGAACCTGCCGGATAGTGCCACCCAACGCATTCTCTGATTTCCCAAAGTTAAGGGCCTTCTGAGGGATACCCCTCTTTTCAAGTTTCTCTTTTACAATCTCTGTCAGACTCCCCATCTTATAATCGTCATCTGCAATTAGCGTGATTGTGTTGTCACTATTTAACGTAAGAGATGACTTGCTCCCTTTAAAGTCATATCGTACCGCGAGTTGTTTTTTAGCCTGATCAACGGCGTTATTCACTTCGTGCATTTCTATCTTACAGACAATATCGAATGAATGTGTTTCTGCCATAGGCGGCGTCTCCTTAAAATATAAGTGAACTGCAGGCTGGGCCTGCACTACTGTATGGGCAGGAGGACACCCTCCGTCCCCCCAAATAAGCAAATCACACAACTTACCAAATTAATAAGCATCATAGCCGTGTCCGCCTCGGACACACCATACGTAATAATCGTGGGCCTTATCGCGGTCGCCCACGTAACCATCGTCAAAATATACGTGCCACGCGGCGCTGGTAAGGCTAACGTTGGTAGTAGACGACCAATAGCTGTCCGACTGCACATTGGTAAAGGGATGGTCACTGGGCAAGGCAGGACTGTTCTGCGTTGGATCTACCAGACTTGACAACTCCTCAATCGTAGGTAACCGCCATCCTTTACGACCTCCCACACTCTTGGTATAGGCATAAGACACAGCATCAGCCCACGTTCTGGCTTCTGTATCCGGAGACTTCTCCCACACAAGCCCCGTCTCTTTATCCAGCACGCCTGCCCCGTCCAGTACGATTTGAAAACGCTTTGATGCCTTCTTTATCTTCTTGCTCCATGCGGGTTGAAGTTCCTTCGTTGCCCTTATGGTTTGCCCGGAAAGAGCGGAGGACTCCAGACCGCCCGCACTAGCAAACCCACAATACGTTACAGAAACTATTAATACAGACAATAACCATAACAAATTCTTACTCTTCAGTTCCATCATTTCTCTCTCCTTCAAAAAATAAAAGATACATTACGATGATTATTGATATACCTCTCCGGGATAAATACAGTAAATAAGTATGCGTACAAGTGTATTGCAAAGGCAATAGCCCGAAACTATCTCTTAAGTCTGGATTGCTTCGCTTCTTTCGTAATAACAGCATTCTTTGCGCTCACCCTATGTAGCATCGGCCGTTCGAATGAACTCACAAAAAAGTCTTTTATGTTCTGTCTTCACCCAAACGACATGTTGCACCGTGCATGGTAAGGCTATCGAACCATCACAGCAAAGTCAAAGGGAGCGAAGGGGGGTATAAAAAAACTTGTAAAAAAGAAAGATTTTACACGGCAATACTATAATACCTTCCATTATTCCGCAACACCAACCACCAAAGGATGTCCTCCCTTTTTCCCCCTTAATCTCTCTGTAACCGGAGGGAGAATAAATTATGTCTTCGGTTACAGGATGGCATGGACAAACTTGTTTGTCCATGTTGTTTGAACATATTGGGATTTTGGATTATATCGCATTGACAAACAAAGTTTATCAGTGGCACCCTGTAACCCGTTACGGAGATGGCTAGGTGGGGTTTTGCCTCTTCCTTCTGGCGGATAGCAAATTTCATTTTTTACTAAAACTGCAAACAAAAAAAAACACCTTTCCCGGATGTTTTTCAAGACTGGTTGAAATTCATACTATTTTAGCCATTTACTCCAGAGTTTAATACCCCATCTCCTTTATTCCGTCCTCGGTAAAGCCAACAAAATGTGCGACCTCGTGACGTACTACCTCTTTTATCTTTTGTTTGATTTCTGCATCAGAATGGCAGAGATTTTCAATGTTTCTCTGGAAAATAGTAATCCTTTCCGGCATCGTTACGGATTGCCATACACTCTTTTTATTTAGCGGTACACCCTGAAAGAGTCCAAGTAATACTTTGTTCTTCGTGAGTCCAAATTTTTTCACTATGAAATTGCTTGGCTGATCCTCAATAACGACGGACACGTTGGACAAACGATCCTTTAAGCTTTCTGGCAATTCATTCATTGCCTCAGCAACCAGTTGATCAAAAACAGGCACATGTCCCAAGACCAGGTGATCAGGAATGTATTTACTCGATATACGTTCCTTTGTGCGGTCGATTTTGTATTTCTCTATGAACAGTTTTGCTATGAAGAAAATTATTCCTCCGAGCATGACAAAGGTAACCCAGAAATTCCAACCGTGCACCACCATGATCCCGCCAACTGCTCCAACAAGAGCAATAATTCCAAAATATCCCAATAAGGCAATCAACTCGTTCGCATCACCCGCAATCGTTTTATCAGTAACGAGGGGGATCAATTTCATACCGCAGCCAGAGCATCTCGTACCTTTATCCTGATAAAACGGATCGGGACGATATGTCTCGCCACAATGTAAACATCTTAGCAGTTCCATATCTGCGACCATACCTACAACGTACTATTTAAAAGTTATACCCTACACTACCAATAAACGTCCTGTCTTCTTTCATTTTTCCCTCTGCTGGCATGTTGTTATACTGATCGAGATATTCGAAGCTCACGGCAATGGACTTTGTCAGATTATGCCGCAATCCCAGGCCAGAATACACACGCCAATCGTTAGTATCTTCAGCACTTTCTACGAATTCCGATTTTGCATAAAATTTTGTATCGCGCCAGAATTGCCAATCCAAACGCTGACCAACCCTTACACCCAAAGAATCCTCGGTAATTCCGCCATGAAATCTTTCAAGCGTATAAGCCGGCCCCGCTTCCGCTTTGTATTTTAAGCGCTCACTATCAAGAAACCGGTATCCAACGCCCGGCGATGAGATGGACCGATAATTTAGGCTTTCAATTTCATCGTGTTCAAGGTACTGGTTAAAGAATGAGTAAAATCTGGGCGTATGCTTGTACTCATATTTCCCCGTAGCTCTTTGCTCATTGACCGTCACCTCGTCAACATTTGTATCCCTGTTGGTAACGATTTCATATAAAGCAATCGCGTCAAAGTAAATATTATCACACTCTCTTTCGTTGGCATACCCTCCTTTTAGATTAGCTGTTGTCGATTCCGTATTTCCATCTTTTGCGGTGAGTCCCGCATCAATATGCCCCTTCCACGTTTTTGGTGGCGCCGTAACTGTTTTTGTTTCTGCCGGAGCATTTTTTTCATCAATGGCGACTGACGGTTGCGCTGCGTCGTTTTTTGCTTCCGGCGTGCCTACCTTTGCAGCAACGTTTGTCGTTTCCGTTCCCAGATCCTGCAAGGTTAAGGTATCTTTCTTAATCCAAACAACATCATTCATTGAGAAATTCTCTGACTTTGGTATTCTCAGAACAGATAGTTTCTCACCTTGACGGCTTATTATGCTGATCTCATTACCCCTGGAAATAAGAGTTACATCCTTCATTTGAAGACCACTCACACTGCCGTCCCTCCTCCGCAGAGAGATCAATTCCCCGTCGACTTTTATTATCTCTCCCTCTAAAACCGTACCATCAACCATTTTTATCTCATCTGAATATGCCATTCCGACAAGACGTACCCACATCACGGAAAATGCAACCACAGGTAATAAGCAAATATTTCTTTTTCTAACAAACACCTTTAACTCCTCACTTTCCAACCTTAACAAGCTGAAAGGAATCCGCCCATTGCATTCTATACAACAGGGCTGCCTTTTCAACAAACGCCTCCTCTTTGCACTGAGTGTTACCCAAATCAAAGACATCTACTATCACCATGACGCAAAAAACGCGCAGTTTATATCACAACAACCTTGAGAATATTAATTGGATTACCACAGGGAGATAGGAAGAAATAGAATAAGAAACATTACTTATTCTCGTCTATTTTTCCATTTAAATACTCCGGCATAGATTCTTTCTTAAAAGGCGCTAATGAATGTATATGAACATCATACTGCGGAAGGGCAATTTTAATATGATTCTTTTTAAATATTTCGTCAATGGCAAAATTAAGCTCACTCATAACATACCAGCGTTTTCCGGGATCGTTTGCCCAGAAATATAATTCAAATTTCAGCGCAAAGTCACCAAATTCAGAGAATCGCACAAAAGGTTCGGGATACGTCTTTACATTTGGATTCTGTTTGGCAACTTCCAGTAAACATTTTTTTACCAACGATGTATCGGAACCATGCTGTACCCCTACCTTCACAAAACCCCTCATTCGTGTTGTTGGATGAGTCCAGTTGATTATCTTGGTTTCAATAAACTTCGAATTGGGTACTGTTATGGTACTTTCGTCCGGGGTGTTAATCGTTGTACTTCTTGCACTGATTTTTTCAATTGTTCCTATTGTGCCATCTTCCAGAGCAATAACATCCCCAACGCGCATGGGACGCTCAAAGAGAAGGATAATCCCACTGACAAAATTACTGATAATATTCTGCATCCCGAACCCGATACCGATACCAAAAGCGCCTGCAAAAAAAGCCAGACTTCTTAATGGGATTCCTGCGATACTAAGACCAACAAGCGCCGAGATACCGATGATGATATATCGCGTAAGAGTAGTTAGTGTCTGTTTCAGTCCGCGTTCCAGACGAAGTTTATAGAATACTTTTTCCTCAAGCAACTTTTTTATGTGTCGTGCAACAAAAAAGGATGCAAACAGTACAATCAAAGCTATAATGATTTTTATAGGAGTTGTATACCTGCCTTCTTCAAAGAAGAGACGATACTTTAGCCCCCCACCAATGGCCTCTAAAACCGTCTTTATCTGTCCAAACATTTTTTGGATCAGATAAGGAGCCGCCGGTGAACCTATAGCATCACGAAAGGTTCCAACCCATACGCGAATAATAATTATTGTTGCAACAATCGAAATGAAATAATTTAACCAAATATGATATATTGCTGTAACGGCATGAAATCGATTCTCCTCAGGTGTGTTTTTCTTGATGTTTTCCCTTTTAAGACGCTTGTTTCTTATATAAACCAGGCGATGATACAAATACTTCCATATCCAAAAGGCGATACCAGCGACAACGAAACTCTTTATACACGTCTTTAACAACACATAAGAAAGTACCGGATATCCAAGGATTCTTATCTCGAATAACAACACAACAAAGGTTATAAAAATGGGATAGATTATTGTTATTATGCGATGAATAAGTTTCCCAAATTGAGTTTCTGCACCCGGCAATAATTTGAATATCAGCGATTTTTGCGTTGCAAGCCACAACAACAGGATTAAAATTCCTACCCGATATACGAACCAAAGCAATTCGATAACATCATTTCTGTACCCATAGGTAGTGAGAACGGCAATTAAAGATAAAGAAACAAGGGAAAACAGGACGATAATATTTAATGATTTATACAGATGTTTTGGAGAGATATATGCTAAAGAGGTTACGAGTTTTTTGTCTCCCTTTTCCGGGCTAAAGGACTCAACAAGAAAGCATTTGAGGATTTTATACACTGCATAAAAGGTCACTACATAGATCGTCGCCGTTATTAGAGAAGTATTTACAGCGAGAATGACGGGTATCGATACAGAAAGGAGGGCAAGCCATATGGCATTTATACTCTTTTGAAGCACGAGTAAAAGACTGGGAAACAGCCTTGATTTGTAATAGGATACATTTGGCGCTTCATACAGTGCCTGCGCTTTAAACGTAGTCCATCGGCGAATGTATTTTTTTGAAAAATAAAACACGGCAATAAGCCCGATTAGTCCACATCCTCTAATCCAAAAAGTAACGGTATACCTTTTATCAGAGATATGCAGCATGAAATTCTTTACGTGTGCCGGAATTACGTTATAAAACGAATCCAGTCGACTATAGCAATCTGCTAGATCCTTATACACCGCCTCAAATGTCCGTAAAGAAATGGTACTTTCTACTCTTATCCAAACATTCGCCGCCTTCAACGTGATCAACTTTTCTTTGGTCTTTTTCAGCAAGGTCAATGCATTTTGTTTTATTTCCAACCGCTCATGTAATCTGTCCAGTCTCGTCGATATAAGTTCAGACTGTTCTTCTAATGCTTTCACAATATTATTTGAAAATTCTATTGCCTGGCGCGCCAATTCTCTGTTTGTGAAAGAAAACACCTCTTTCTCAACTTTTGATATTTCTTCTTTTGCCTTTGCTACATTGTCAGAAACGAGTTTTTCTTCTTCGCTTACCGATGAAATAAGACTTTCTACTGCCAAAATTGACTCTGAGAACCGTTTAATATCCGTTTCTATTTTTTTCAGGGATTCATCAATCTCTTTTGTTGTTTCACCCCTGCTTAATAAGAGCTCAACTTCGGCCTCTAGCTTTTTATACTCGGTAACATCTTTGTATCTCTGTGCACCTTCTGTAATAAGGTCATCTTTTCTTTTGGCAATAAGCCCAACTTGTTTGGGGACATCGGACTCTAACTCCAACACCCGTTTCTTTTCCGGGGAGGTCGCCACCATTTGCTCCAGGGCAATTTCCTCGCTTTTTCTTGTCGCTTCCTGCAGGGTCTTTTCAATCTCAGACTTGGTCCTTTCGGCGATCCTTCGGCTTTCTTCCTCTGCTCTTTTTGCAGCCTCCAGTTCTGCCTGTTTCTTTATCAATTCTTCTGTCTTTAACTTTTCTTCCAGACGTTTTCCCTTTTCAATCAAAAAGGCAGTATTGAATTCTGCACATTTCAATTCTAACAGGGCTTTATCATAACGGATCTTAGACGTCCCCAATCGCGTCTCAAATAGGGTAATCCATTGGTCGCCGATGGCCTTTTCCCATAGTAAAATGCTGTCAATTTTTTTCTGTACCGTAGTAGCTAGTTCTGTATCTCCGATTTCTGTTTTTAAAGATTCCAGATACTTAGCCAAGGTTTTTTCATCTTCCGACACCTTAATTTTAATCTCTTCCAATCTGCCCTTAAAAAAAGATATCACCGATTCTTTCTCTTTGATACCTGCATGCACGGCTGCAATGTAGCTTTTTGCAATGTCGGCCTCTTTTTTCACCAGGGGGACTTGTTCCGTGGAAGTTAAGCGTGTCTCCTCCAACCTTAATATCGACTTTAACAAAATAACGACTTCGTCATATGCTTTTGACTGATCATGGAGTACTTCAATCCGGTCCTTATATGTCTCTATCTGTTCGTTATCGATATCTATCTTTTCTTTAACTACGGCAAGTTCTTTATCCAACACTTCCAGGTATTTCGAGTTTGCTCCCAGGCTGAGATAGTTATTCCTCTCTTGCTGAAGCTTGTCACGATGAGTTTCCATTGCCTTTGCATCCCGTTCCAGATCGGATATAAAAGACCTTATTGCATCTATAGATTTGGCTACCGTGAGCTTTATTTCTTCTTCCTTTATTTTGGCTTTTTCAATGTCTTCTGGCTTTACGGTTACACCAATTTCTGAAAGTCGTATTTCTACGTCCTTTTTTTCAGTATTTTGTATCTGTGCCATGACACACGGGCACAACCATACGATGCAAGCAGTCAAATATAGGACGAACCTCATCCGGGAAGCAGACGGAAGGATAAAAGTATTTTTTTCAGATGATACCGATTTTAAAAACATAATTAATTCTCCCCTAATCCGAACGTACAAAGAAAAAAAGCAGCGAACGTTTTATCAATTCAGACCTTCCTCTTGTCCCATGAATATTCCCTACCACTCACAACAGATGACCTACGAAATGCTGATGGCCGGACTTTCATATGGGTCATCGTGGAAATGAGTGGGTGAAATTTGCATTTTTATATCTCCGGAAGCAT
>NZ_MJUW02000012.1 GCF_001753675.2 Candidatus Brocadia sapporoensis
GTATTTCGATATTCGTATTTTGAATTTGGTTGCGGCCAAAGGCCGCGCCAAGGACTACTATGTCTTAATTGAATTAATACCTGTTTGACTCCTTCCACATCATACTGCTCATACGACATGGCCATTTCTATTGCAATTCCTAACTCTTCTACCGAATAGCTCCTCAATAATTCCAACACCTTTATACATTCCCTGGCAGTTCCATATCCCTTATGATATGCACACTCAAAAAACTTCCTGAATATTGCCGGCAATTGACGAATCGGCTTGCTATTGATTGCAGTATACGGCTTCTCCGTATATACCGAAAGATAATGCAGTGGGTCGAATATTTGCCTGCCCTTCTGATCTGTCCTTTGATGGCGGGCAATCTCTTCTCCCTTGTAACTGGCTATTACCTCCTTTATCGTTATGACTATATCCACTTGATGGTACGCATATCTGGTTGGCACAGAATAAAATGCTCCTTCCACTGATATCAGAGAATAGTGATTGGCTTTCGCGATCGCATGTATACCGACATCTATCTCCTTCAACGGCAATGCACGAAAACACCTTCTCTCTTCTTCGTAACGCTCACCAACAAGCTCCCCTGTCCCATATACCTTACGCTTTGCCCGAAGACTTTTACACCACTCAGATAATTCCCGATTACATTCTTCTAAATCACGTATCGTTGGCACTGGAGAAAAACAATTCCTCCTGACGTACCCTACCAGACCCTCGACATCTCTCTTTTGCCACCCCTTGCCTCTTTCACAAAATTCTGCTTCAAACCCATATAGCTCACGAAATGTTCGAAAATGATCAGACTCCTCTCGTAACTTCCCCCTCAGGATCCGCTTCACCGCCTGGCTTAAATTGTCATACCGTACCTTTTGTGCTATACCATCAAAATATTCAAAGGCCAATTTGTGAGAATAAAACAACGCTTCCTGTCGTTCACTCTCAGACACATATACAAAAATATCGTTTGAGTAGATTAATTGATAACAATGCAGACACAATTCTACCTCTTTACCCTTGTAACACGCCTTTATATAACCAAAATCAAATTATATATACTCTCCTGGCGTAACTATTCCGCGAAAATAATTTAGAATTTACTTGACAGCAGAAATGTTATAAACAAGCAATTTACCTGGTAGTGTATGTATATGTTTGTAAATGCGTTAAAAACAGGCAGCAAGATGCCGTGCATAGAGACGTGTGTGGGGTCTGTTCAGTTATAGAATTTCGAGCCTTTGTGGTGTGTTATAGAGCGAAAGAAAAGGGTGAAAAAACCTGTGGTATAATATAGTCAAACAAATCAGATTTTCGAAATTTGCTCGCCAATAATTTGAAAATTTTCAGTTAAAAGAGTAGACAATTCATCTGTATACTCGTTAATATTTTTGAAAAAACTTAAACATTTGTTTTTAAACTTCTCATAAGTAGTGTCTGAACGAAAACTATCTTTTTTATGCAAGATTCTTTCTCTGAGCAAATTTAAATTTTTTTAAATTGCCCCTTTTTCAACTTTTTCTTCTACGCTTTAATCTATGATACGGTTGTTTTATTCATTTCCCTCGTTTTTACCATCTTTTCATGTTCTCCGGACATACTATCCCTCATGGATTTTTATTCGAGAGTGTTTTTACGCTGCCTTACGTACTGTTTCTTTTTCTTCCCGGACTTTCTTCTGCAATATACTCCCCATCGTGTGCAAATTTGCCGCCAGCACTCCTAATGCGCAGTATCTTTTAAATCCTTCTATCCCTTTGTCTAAGCATCTGTCCAGCCCATGATGTTCTAACCGGTTAATATCTGACTCCACCGCTGAGTGCTTGTGCCTGAGTTTTTTAAATGTACTCTCCGATTCTTCTTCTGTCTCCGCCTTATTCCTTTTTCCTTTCTTCGGTATGATCACTTTCGGTATATAAAGACTTATCAGTTCCTTGTATTCCTTCTTGTAAAAACCCTTGTCTGCACTTATACTTTCTATCTCTTCTTCACCAAACAAATTTAATAGCTTGTCTGCTAACGGCAGAATTAACGCCACATCTGCTTCTTTTTCCACTACTTGGTGATATCCGATAAACCCCCATTGGTCACTTGCTATCACCAGATTGTGGCCTAATTCCACCCTCTTATTCGCCTTCCCTTTACTCAACCATTCTGTGTGTGGTTCAAACAGTGAATATACCTTTTCCCCTACCGGTATTTGCTCTTCCTTGATAATTCTCCTCTCTACCAAATCTCTGTGCTTCTCCAGCATCTGATAAAAATATTCCATCGACTCCAATGCCTCTTTCTGCATTTCTTCCGCACCCGTTGTTAATATTTTTTCGTACACCGCTATTATGCTCGCACCTATCTTCTCACTTAATCTCTTTGCTAATCCAAGATACTCTTTTACTTGCTTCTTAACCGCCTCCTCTTTCTTGTTTCCACCACCACTTGCCGCTTTCGAACTACTCCTCATCAGACTCTTTAGCTCTTTCCTCCAATTCTTTACCTTTCTCCATCCTTTCCCGTTCAATACCCCTCCCTCTATAAATGCCTCTATCCCATCAAGGCACTTCCTACCCGCATCCCACAGCAAATTCATGTCCGTAGGAAAATGTACGTTTGTCTCCACCACATACGTATCCGTCTTTATGCGGAGCTTCTCCTCCCGTCCGTTCTTTGCCAGCCTCTGGCCTGCCTTTACCACCACATCATTAATCTTCCCCAACGTCTCCTCATCGAGCAATCTTACGTTATCCTTGATGCTTTGCAGCGAATACTTCTTACCCCTCCCAAATACGGTATCTACTCCCATTATCTGACGAATCAGACTATGGTGATTCACCATATCTTCCAACCTGTCATAATCCGCATCTAATCCCAATCTCACCACTCCTATTACCATTATCTGCCATAACTCCATACCATTACGCCCTGTCTCTTTCTTCCCACCCTTTACCTTTGCTTCCAATACCCTGAATACTTCCTCTCGTAATTCCTCTGTAACAAATATGTATTGTAATGCCCTCAAAATCGGCGCTAACTCATCCCTGCTCTTTTCGGGAATTTCTACCTCTGATATTGGTGTGCTTCCAAGTCTCCTTTGCGGCTCGAATCTTTTTCTCATGGCGTGGCAGTTCTCCTTTTGATGACTCTGTTTTTCTGATGTTTTGGGCGAATGTTTGTCTCTTTTCACCCCTTGGTACCCTCGCTTCCCTTATTCTACGCCCTAAGTTTAACATCTACTCACTATACTTTCAACCCTTCATGCAGATACTTTCAACCTCCTTTACCACGTATTTCAAGGCTTACAGCGTTTTCGTTCAGACACTAAGTATGAAAGCAATTGCCAGAAGGTTCAATGAATTTCATAAATCTTTTTGTCTGTTAAATAAATGTATGAATAAAAACCAGGACTCACGAAGGATTGGCTTCCATGCGCAGGTCTGAAATATTGCCTTCTGAATATTTCCAATAAGCTAGTCCCGCCACCATAGCGGCGTTGTCAGTACAAAGTTCTCTGGAAGGACAATACACGGGTAAACGTATTTCGCGCGATATTTCCTGGAATTTTTCCCTCAACCGTGAATTTGCCGCAACCCCTCCGCCAATTAATATGCTCCGGGCGTGATGTATTTTTGATGCAGCCACTGTTTTATGAACAAGCACATCAATAACTGCTTCCTGAAAACTTGCGGATATGTCGGCAATATCCATGGTGTTTTTTAATGATGTTTGTGACCGATTTTGGTCCTGTCCCTTAACATGATATAATACAGCAGTTTTCAGTCCGCTAAAACTAAAATCGAGGGAATCTTTCCCCAGATATGCCCTTGGGAATGGTATCGCTTTGCGGTTGCCTTGTTTTGCCAATTGGTCAATTACAGACCCCCCGGGATACCCAAGACCCAAAATTTTAGCCACTTTATCAAACGCCTCTCCTGCGGCGTCGTCAATGGTTTCCCCCAATACGACATGTTGCGTTTCCCTTTCCGACAAAAACAATGTGGTATGTCCCCCTGAAACAACAAGACTTACCGCAGGGTAGGGAATTGCATCATGCTCCAGATTGTTTGCGTATATGTGGGCATGCAGATGATGAACGGCAATGAGGGGAATGTTGAACGCCATGCTTAACGTCTTTGCCGCAGTGACGCCAATTAACAGCGAGCCAATTAATCCCGGAGAATTTACCACGGCAATGGCATCGATATCGGTACATTTTACCTCTGCTTCCGTAATGGCACAGTGAATAATTCCGATAATGGATTCAAGATGCGCACGGCATGCAATTTCAGGTACTACGCCACCGAACGGACGGTGAAGTTTGTCCTGGGAGAAAATTACATTCGATACGATTTCCCTGCCATTTCTCACTATTGCAACAGACGTCTCGTCACACGAGGTTTCGATTCCAAGAATAAGCATTTTACAAAAAAAGGGTAACAGTTCAGATTTTTGAAAAAGTCAGGAAACATAAAAAAACAATGCAGCCCCCGCCAGTGATGATTTGTTTGTAGCCCAATAAAATTCAATGCTGTTATGACATTGTGTTCTGCTGCAAACAGGTTGCTCCTTCAGAGCTTATAGCCTGGCAAGGTTGGGTTGAGGCAAGAAACCCGATCTAATTTAATGTAACACTTTAGTTTTTTGAAAAATGTACTACCTATAAGCTCCGTAGGAGCAGCC
>NZ_MJUW02000006.1 GCF_001753675.2 Candidatus Brocadia sapporoensis
ACTACGAAGAGCTGGGTTATGTGGGTCATTCACCACTGCCCAGCTCTTTGTGTTTGATTTTTTTTTTTGCGGTTATAGTTGCATAATTGTAATGTTTTTTCATGAAAAGTTAAACAAAATGTGCTTGACAAGATTGATTTTTAAAGTATAATGACAAAGCTTTGTATTGTTGATGTATTACGTCTAATTTCAATGTATTATAATAGAAGATAAGATAGGAAGGGGGGTGGTTTTTCCAAGCAAAGAAATTTTATTGTATGTGCGGTTACCTAAGGTTTTTGTGAGAAGAATTAGGTAATAATTGTAGATTATAAAAGGCATAGGCTAAGAAAGAAAGGAGAGGTTGTAATGCTTGATATTTTGAAAAAACCATTGTCCAGAATTGCATTTGCTATTACTGGAATATCGCTATTGGCGTGTACAATGGGTAATGGTATTGCGAAGGCGGAAGGTCCTACATTTCAGGATGTAGCATCGCAAGTGTTTGGTCAGGCAGTCGGGCCAGATAATGACGGTACGCTGTATGTGTTTGGATTGACGGCAAAGTATACTCAGCCTAAATATGTTGATGGAAGAGGGCCATATAAATCATTCTTGAAGTTCTTACCTTCAATACGTTGGTATGACCCGGAGCATTATTGGACACCTGGTAGTCAAAATGAAGGTGTGTTTAAAAATGAAGAGTGCGTCTTATGCCATACGGTCCAGACTCCTACCATCGTGAAGGATTGGAAGAAAAGTGCTCATGGAAATTTGGAGATAAGGAGAGGTCTTGGTGTAAAAGGAAAAGATGGAAAGCCAGTTGAGGGTACGGTTGGCTGTGATGTGTGTCACGGCAACGACCATCAGAAGCTTTTTATGCCTACCTATAAAAATTGCGGTGAGTGTCATCCGAAAGAGACTGCAGAGCATAGGTCTGGTGGCTTAGGTTCTCATACCCATGCATTTACAGTGAATGTGTTGGAGTTTTCGTGGCATGTTGGAAAACCTGCTGAGGAAGTTGCAGGCTGCGCAGAATGCCATGCTATTGCTGAAAACAGATGTGATGGTTGTCATACCAGGCACGTGTTCAGCCCTGCAGAAGCCAGAAAGCCAACTGCTTGCAGATTCTGCCATATGGGTATCGACCACGACGAATGGGCAATGTATAATACATCCATTCACGGATGTTTGTATGAAGCTGAATCAGCGACCATGGATTGGAGTAAGCCTTCGAAGAAAGGCAACTACAGGGTTCCAGCGTGTGCATATTGTCACATGCAGGATGGAAACCACAACCCACAACAATTTGGAACCATCTATAGTGATATGGGCATGTTCCAGGTTGACCGTGGAGCGCCAAAACACAAGGCAAAAAGAGATGCATGGATAAAGAAGTGTCAGGACTGTCATTCACCAAGATTTGCTGCTGACAAGTTAGCAGAGATGGATGCAGGTGTTAATTTGAGCTTCACGAAATGGAGAGAGGCAGCCGCAGTTATTGTTGGTTGTTTCCTTGATGGTGTTGTCGATCCAATGCCAGAAGGTTCACCGCCTGATTGGTATGGTCACTATACATTTAGTTTATTGCCAGGCGGAGATCCGAGGTTCTATGCTACGTCGAACCTTGAGCGTTTGGGTCTTGAAATGATTTGCTATCTTACCGGTAACGTTTACAAAGCCTACGCTCACATGTCAATGTATAACCAGACATATGGAAACGGAAGCGCCTTTGAACAGGATAGGAAGTTAATTGAAATCAAGACTGAGGCCGCTAAGCTGAGAAGGTTTGCTGCAATTGAGAAGAAGATTGGCTTAGAGCACAAATCTGAAGCGTTTTGGCAGCATGGTGAATATCTGGATTTGTTACCAGGATGGATAAGAAAACCAGGCGATGTAGATGTTGAATGGTTCAAGAGGACTGATATTCCTCACCGTGCAAATGCAGACGCTGGTGTTGAGGTACATCATCACTAAGCAGTAATCTGATAAAATCAGATTGTAGAGTAATTAAGAAGGACTTAAACGATGAGGGTAGCAGAAAAGTAATTTGCTACCCTCATTGTGTTAATAAATTTAATGATAGAATGAATTGTTAGATAGGTTTTATGAAAAGGCGGTAATGCCCTATGGTAACGACAATGACGCAATCTAAAATGCAGGGATGTGGTGGTATATCAGGAAAAACGATCTTGCCTGACAAGACTGGTCATTTCGGACGTTTTGGCGGAAAGTTTGTTCCCGAAACGATAATGCCGGCTTTAGACCAACTGGAGAAGGCATATTTAGAAGCAAAAGGAGATCCGTCTTTTAATGCGGAATTGGATTATTATTTACGAGAATATGTGGGACGCCCCTCAACTCTCTATTATGCAGAGAGACTAACGAAAAAGCTGAATGGCGCAAAGATTTATTTAAAAAGAGAAGATCTGAACCATACTGGCGCACACAAAATCAACAACACCATCGGACAAATACTACTTGCTATAAGAATGGGCAAGAAGCGCATTATTGCAGAAACAGGAGCCGGTCAGCACGGTGTTGCCACTGCAACGGCTGCCGCTATGTTTGGAATTGATTGTGAAGTGTATATGGGAGAAGAAGACATAAGGCGGCAGGCATTGAATGTCTTCAGAATGAAGCTTCTTGGGGCAAAAGTAGTACCTGTTTCCAGTGGCTCAAGAACTTTAAAAGATGCAACAAACGAAGCACTCAGGGACTGGATGGCTTCAGTAAGGAATACCCACTATATCATAGGTTCGGTAGTTGGTCCGCATCCTTATCCTATGATAGTCCGAGATTTTCAGGTGATAATTGGTAAGGAGGTACGGAAGCAAATACTGGAAAAAGAACGGAGGTTGCCTGATTACCTCATTGCCTGTGTCGGTGGTGGGAGTAATTCAATGGGATTGTTCCATCCCTTCCTTGAAGATAGAGAGGTAAATATGATTGGAGTTGAGGCTGGTGGACTTGGTATAGAGATTGGTCAGCATGCTTCGACACTCACGAGTGGGGAAATAGGTATTTTGCATGGAAGCTCTAGTTATGTGCTGCAGGATGAGGATGGGCAAACATTGCCAGTTCATTCAATATCCGCCGGATTGGACTATCCTGGTGTCGGTCCAGAGCATAGCTATTTAAAAGATATTGGAAGGGCCAAATATGTTTCGATCACGGACGACGAGGCCGTAAATGCCTTTCAGGAATGCGCGAGATTGGAAGGAATCATTCCTGCACTGGAAGCTGCTCATGCCATAGCTTATACGATAAAGTTTGCTCCAAAACTTAGCAAGGATAAGATAATTGTTTTATGTCTATCGGGAAGCGGTGATAAAGACTCATTTGAGGTTGCGAAAAAACTCGGGTACAAAATTTAAGAATGACAATTGCGGTTGCAGTGGTACTTTAAAATACCTTTTCGAGTAATAGATTTCCATGAACAGGATTGACAGAAAGTTCCAAGAATTAAAAATAGAGAAAAAACCTGCCTTCATACCCTTTATTACTGCGGGAGATCCGGAGTTGCGAACTACGAGGGAATTAATTCTCGAATTTGAAAAAAGAGGGGCTGATATTATTGAACTCGGCATTCCTTTCTCCGATCCCATTGCAGATGGCCCTATTATACAAGCGTCGTATTACCGGGCTCTCATGAGGGGTTCCAAGGTTGCGCATGTCTTTGATATGGTTACAGAAGTTCGTAAGAAATCAGAAATCCCTATCGTCTCCATGGTATCCTATAGTACGGTATTCAAAAAAGGATACCAGAATTTTATTGAGAGTTCTCTTAAGGCAGGTTTAGATGGTCTAACCATTCCTGATCTACCGGTGGAAGAAAATCATGAGTTGTTTGAAATAGCAAAGAAGAACGATTTTAAAATTGTGTGTTTTGTTGCACCGACGACATCTGACCATCGTATGGCCATGATTGCACAACAGGCTCAGGGCTTTTTGTATTATATTTCTGTAGTAGGCATAACAGGAGTAAGAGATAAATTGCCGGATGATATCGTTCAAAATATTAAAAAACTGAAACAGATGACGAAGATACCGGTTGCTGTTGGTTTTGGTGTATCGACGTCAGATCATGCAAAAATGATCAGTACTGTTGCTGATGGAGTGATCGTAGGTAGTGCTATCATGCGCGAAATTGAAAAATATGAGAAAGAACCTACAGAGAAATTAATAAAATGTGTAGGTGACTTTGTAGGGCAGTTGATTTCAGGGACAAAAGGATAATTTTTGTGAATTTACGTTTTATAGAATAAAATTTTTTAAATCATAGAGCCAAATAATTAACTTTTTTATATTGACTTAACCATGAGATTAAGTATAATTGAAAGACTAAAAAATAGGTCTTTAAAAATTTATGTAAATTAAAATACCGTTAAGTGAGATTAAACGTTGAATATTATTCTAGAAAGGGGGGGAGCAAAAAAGTATAGTTTAATATTAATGTGTTATGGAACGCAATCGAATGACGATTGTGGCGTATGGGCACTGAGAAAGGAGGAGAATTTAAAGTATCATGCATAAATTTTTGAAATTAACATTAGCGTCGGCATTAATAGGTTGTGGAGCGATGGGGGTGGTTGGCAACC
>NZ_MJUW02000075.1 GCF_001753675.2 Candidatus Brocadia sapporoensis
TCCCTTCGGGATTACAGAATCAATATTTTGTTCACTCATAGGGTTTGTGAGCGAAAGTACGCTGAATAGTTACCAGGAAACATCCATTGACGATAGAGTATAATATATATTGATGCAATGCTCCAGAAGGTAGGTAAGCTTCTTTCGGAGGAGAGAGGGCTGTCGCCGGCGAAGGGTCCGGATGTTTCCCTTCTTTCAAATGGGTTTCTTTCTGAAATTCGGGGAATACCCAGAAAAAAATCTTGCTCCGGGGCTACTGAAGCGTTTGTTGCATGACGAGATAAAAGACGGGGAAAAGACGAATTTAGTTCCGGGGTAAAAACTCTCGGAACTTTTCGCTGAAGCGGTTAGGCGGTAATCAGGACGGCCCTTTGGTTTCTGCGCAGGTAATTGAAGAGTTAATTAAACTGGCGCGGCAGATTCGTAAGGCAGACAGGCGTGGAGAGGATCTTCATCTCCGAACAAATGAATTGGCGCATTATGATGCCCTTACGGATAACCCTAAAGCCGAAGAAGTGCAGGGCAACCACACGCTTAAAATAACTGTGAATGAATTAATTGCTGGCGTAAGGTGAAATATAAGCATTGGCTGGCAGATGAAAGAAAGTGCTCAGGCAAAATTACGCATGCTTGTAAAACAAATCTTACGAAAATATAAGTATCCGCCTGATGATCCGGCTACTGGTGAATATACTGTTTCTGTTACCAAGGTTTTGGATCAGGCGGAACTGCTTGCCGAGTATCGGAATGAAGGCCAATTGGCAAAGGAATGCGAATTTTTGAAACGGCCATGGGACTAGCTGATAGAAAAGTTCTAGATGCAATTTCGGCAAATTATTCATATAATGTAAGATGGAGATTTTTAATAATATCTCCGTGTCAATTTATAAAGAAAGGAGGGAAATAGATGACACGAACCCATAGGGAAGAGAGGGGTAATTTGATGCAAAGGGTTATGGAAATGATGATCCATTGTTTCATGGTATATTGCATTTTTTGTTTTTTGCAACCTGCTGCTTTTCCACAGCCGGAGGGTGATTCTTATGTGTTAAGCTTACCGCCGGGCGTTCTGGAGCCTGTTATTCCCGAAAATAATCCTTTAACAAAAGAGAAAATAGCGCTGGGCAGAAATCTCTATTTCGATAAGCGTCTTTCGGCTGATGACACGATAAGTTGCGCCACCTGCCATGATCCGCAAAAAGGGTTTGCAGACGGCAGAACTGTCGCCGTCGGTATAAAAGGACAAAAAGGGCCAAGAAACAGTCCCACGGTGCTTAATGCAGCGTTTTTCGATACTCAATTCTGGGATGGGAGAGCGCTTACCTTAGAAGATCAGGCAAAGCAACCTATTGTCAATCCGAAAGAAATGGGAATGCCATCTCATGATGCCCTTGTGGAAAAGATTTCAAATATTCCCGGGTATAGGACATCCTTTAAAACGGTCTTTGGCACTGACAAAATCACCATAGATCACATAGTCACGGCTATTGCATCATTTGAGCGGACGCTTATTTCTTTTAATGCGCCATTTGATAGATTTATCGCCGGCAAAAATGACGCCATAAGCGATTCCGCACAACGAGGATGGAAATTATTTCAGGGAAAGGCGCGGTGTATAACCTGCCATGAGTTTAATCGATCGTACCCCTTTTTTACGAATAATAAGTTCCACAATGTTGGTGTTGCAATGAAGGGTGAAGATTTTGGATCTCTGGCGCGAAAGGCAGCCAGTTCCGGCGCAGACCCTTCCCTGCTTGCACAAGAAGAGGCTTCTGCTGAACTTGGACGTTATCTGGTGACGAAGGAACCGAAGGATATTGGAGCTTTTAAAACATCGGGGCTGAGAAATATTGCCCTTACTGCCCCGTATATGCACGATGGGAGTGAGCTTACCCTGGAAAGCGTTATAGAATTTTATAATAAAGGTGGCGTTTCAAATCCGAATTTGGATGGCGGGATAAGGCCGCTCAATTTGACGGAAGATGAAAAGAAGGATTTAGTTGAGTTTATGAAATCGCTCACCAGTGATGATCTTCCGGAATCTGGCGCTACGGTGAAATGAATCGTACAGAAAATTTTTCTTTAGCCGTTGGATTTTTATAAACACCATTACGGAGAAAATGAATTATGAGCACAGAAAGCAACGGAAAAAATGAACGTTTAAAACACATAAACTTCGGTGGTGTGAGTCGCAGGGAATTTTTAAAAACCACCATGAAGGCCGGCGTGGTTGTTGCCAGTTCAGAGTATATGTTAAATCCCTCACAAAGCATGGTACAGCAAGTTGCGATGAAATCGGGGGCAGAAGAGTTCGTGTTTGCCTATATATCTGACTCCCATCTTCTTGCACGGGGGAAAGAACACAGATTTGCCCGGGCATTGACAAAGGCAGTGGAAGATGTGAATGCCATGAAACCGCAGCCTGATTTTATACTTTACGGAGGCGACCTTGCACAGTTAGGGTTACGGGATGAGTTTTCGCTTGGGAAAGAGATTATAGCCCCATTAAAGCCTAAACTCTACATGATGGTCGGTGAACATGATTGGTATTATGATATGGGAGAAGCATGGAAGGAATTCTTCGGTAAACCGACGTGTTCCTTTGATCACAAAGGGGTTCATTTTGTCGTGCTGAATAGCATTCTTGTCGAGGATTATTGGTCAGAAAAAAAAATGACTCCCATGGAACGTATGCTATTTATGGCCCAACTGGATAATCCCAGGGGCAGACCTTTTACGGTTGGAGAAGAACAACGAAAATGGCTGAAAGAAGACCTTGCTGGCGTCGGAAGAGGAACGCCGGTCGTTGTTTTTTCTCACTCACCGTTGTATAAATATTATAGGCCATGGAATTTCTGGACTGATGATGCGGAGGAAGTCCAGGCATTGCTGGCTCCATTCAAGTCGGTAACCGTTATTCACGGCCATACCCATCAGGTGCTTACCAACAAGATAAAGAATGTAGTATTTCATGGTATGTTGTCAACCGCATGGCCCTGGCCGTATGCACCAGAGGGCATTCCCAGGCTTACGGTTCAGATGGACAGGGCGGATCCATTCAATCAGTTTGACGGGACGGGATGGGGAACGGCAGCGGTAACTGCCAGGGGGAAGATTGATAAAACATACAATCTCTGGGACAGAAACCCCATGGTTGTTTCCTATGAAAAACTTTTAACCGTTAAAGAGCAAGTGGCTGGTCCTTCGTATTAATTATTTCAGGAGAACAAGCGTTACCTTAAGGAGATAAAAATGGGGATACCATATAAAATCTTTCTATGTTTTTGTCTGTGTCTGGCAACGTTGCCGTATGCTGCAAAGGCGGAAGATAGTTCTGTGGACAATGCATCGAATGACCTCCGGCAGTCACGGGAAAAGGCGGTACAGGTTGTTACTGCCTGTGATGGCAGGAAAAAGGTGATTGTGGAAGGCTGCCAGGAAGGAGAAGCCATGCCCGAACAGAAGGCAAGAAAGGTGGCGGAACTCCTGATGACGCTTATGGAGTTCTGTGAGGATGAAATTATAGCGAAATTACCGAAAACCGGGATGTTTATCCAGCTCTCTGTAAACGGTATGCCGTATGTCACCGTCGGGGATACAGAGGAAATACCGCTTATTTTAGTGCATGGAGGAAAAGCTCATACAGAAAGGGAAAAAAAGATCTGGGCGGCTGAAATGAATCGTATGATTACGGAAGGATATGCGTTGTTTCATAGCCCAGGCCTTGGTAAAAACGGGATTTCCTGCGACATGTGTCATCCGGATGCCTCCAATACCCATCCTGAAACATATCCCAAATACCAGACACAAATGAACAAGGCTGTTCTTCTGAGAGACATGATAAACTGGTGCATTGAAAACCCCATGGAAGGGGACAAGCTTGCGGAGGATGATCAGAAAATGAAAGCAGTGGAAGCATACATCATTTCTGCCCGTGCCGGTAAGAAACTCGAGCCTGGCAAACACTAATTATTGTAACGGTATAAATATTTAGATGTTTCATATCCATGCTATAGCAGCCACAAACTTTAATTTGTATCGTTTTACTAAAATTTTTCTGTTCCGATTTGGCTAAAAGGGGAGAATAAAACGGAATGAAATATGAAAATTTTAATGATGCTGAGGCGCTGAAGATTGCCATGATCATCGAAGAAGAGGGACTGGAATTTTATTCTATTCTCATAAAGAATGCAAAAGACGCCAAGGTTAAGGATATCTTTTCAGAACTTGCCCTGGCAGAAAAGAAACATCTGGCGCTTTTCCAAAAAATGTATGCCGAAATAACCTCTCAGGCAAATCCGATGCAAGGATGTGAAGACTACACCGTGGATCTGTATCTCAAGGATTTGGTAGATACGGGCATATTTACAAAAAAAGGTGAAGCCAGAAGGGTTGCAATGGTAATAAAGACGGATATCGATGCACTGAAAATAGGCATTCAGGCGGAAAAGGACTCTATTCTCTATTATACCGAGGCTGCAAAAAATACGAGACATAAAGGAGGGAAAAAGGCATTTGAACAACTGATAGCCGAAGAGAAAAAACATTTAAAGATACTTGCAAAACAACTGGAGGCATTAAAGCACTAAATTTTTTTCTTTGTGACTTTATAGCATGGTGTTAGAAAACAAAAGTCATCCAAATGAAGAGAGGGGGAGAAATATGCAGCAAAGATTGCTAAAATATGGAGGGGTAATGGCAGTAATGTTTACTCAGGCGTTTGTTGTGAGTATAAGCCATGCCCAGGAAAAACAGCAGGAGAAAAAACTGGCAAAAACCAGCTATGCACCTGTGAGTATAACCGAACCATTTGAAGCGATTATGTCACGGACAAAGGCAGCTAAGTCGGCGGTAATGAAGTCTCATATGAATATGCTTAAAGAACGTTACGACCTGAGCAAGCGCACAGCCAAAGATGTAACTATGTCACGGGGGAAACCTGTCCAGGAAGGTGTGCGGATTAAACTTCCTAAAGACATGACCTGGGAAAATCTGGCCGCTATAACTCCGGAAGATATTCGCGAAAAGGATCTTTTCCCGAAAGGGTTTATGCCGCTTCCCCATCCAAATCATGCAGAAGGCGGCATGCTCTTTCCAAAGTTTCACATCGAAGAGATTAAGAAGCAAGAGAAACGGGAACTTACCCGTTTTGATCTCGATTATGACTTGCCCGACCACTTTTTGCCAGAGTTTCCTCCACCGATATATTTGACGACACGGCCTGATTTAGGTGACGTCTCTCAGGGTAATGTAGTAACCATAGGCAACTATTATGAATTGTTCAACGGGATACTGAATCCTAAACAGCTTGAGGGATTAAGACTGCTGGTAACGCCATTTCCACAGCAACAATTTAACCAGACGGAAGACCGCCGTTCTGAACAACCGAGTCGTGGGGTTACGTGCTTTGATTGCCACGTGAACGGACACACCAATGCCACCACCCATCTGGTCGGCGATATCCGTCCCCAGGAGTTTCGGCATCGCCTCGATACACCTTCTTTGCGTGGAGTGAACATCCAGAGGTTGTTTGGCTCACAACGGGCGCTGAAAAGTATTGAGGACTTTACGGAGTTCGAACAACGCGCTGCCTACTTTGATGGAGACCCAGTCATTGCGACAAAAAAAGGCGCCAACATCCTCGAACGGGGGAGCCAGGTGCACGCCATGGCTGAGATTCAGGAACTGCTTGATTTTCCACCTGCTCCTAAACTGAATATCTATGGCATGTTGGACCCGAAAAAATCCACGGAGTCAGAACTTCGCGGGCAAGATGTGTTCTTTGGGAAAGCCAAGTGTTCCATCTGTCATCTTCCGCCTTATTATACCGACAACCTCATGCACAACCTGAAAGTGGAGCGCTTCTATAAGCCACAGATGATTAACGGACTCATGGCCAGCGCTGACGGCCCTATTAAGACCTTCCCATTGCGTGGCATCAAGGATTCACCACCTTACCTTCATGATGGAAGGTTGTTGACCCTAGAGGACACTGTTGAATTCTTCAACTTAATTCTTGAGGTCAGGCTAACAAAACAAGAAAAGATGGATTTAGTGGCTTTCCTGAGGATTTTATAGTTGTTAACTTCTGAGTAAAATTATTTCAATTGTTTATGCAGGAGAATGTAACTATGATTGATAGACGTGAATTTTTAACAATAACAGGCGCAGGAGGGGCTGCACTGTTATTTGGTATTCCGAACCCTTTATATGCATCAACAACAGAAAAGGAGGAAAAGATTATGCCGTACGCAGCAAAAGATTATTCGAAACTTATTGGTATGGAGGGATTCAGTGAGACGCTCCTAAAAAATCACTTCACCCTCTATCAGGGATATGTGACGAATACCAACAAGGTGCTCGACATTCTTAGTCAGATGCTGAAAGATGGAAAAACAACCACCCCGGAGTTTGCCGAATTAAAAAGGCGGCTTGGATGGGAGTTCAATGGGATGCGTCTCCATGAATATTATTTTGAAAATCTCGGGAAAAAGGGTGGCATCAACAAAGAAGGGATGCTTGCCAAAAAAATGACAGAAGAATTCGGCAGTTACGAGATGTGGGAGAAAGATTTCAGGGCAGTGGGAGCTATGAGGGGAATCGGCTGGGCTGTCCTCTATCAGGATAGCGCAAGTGGAAGGCTCATTAATTTCTGGATAAACGAGCACGATGTTTCTCATCCTGCGGGATGCAATCCGCTGTTAATTATGGACGTATTTGAGCATGCTTTCATGATCGATTACGGTCTTAAGCGGGCAGACTATATTGAGGCATTCTTTAAGAACATTGATTGGTCAGCAGCAGAAGCAAGACTGAGATAAGACTGGCTAACCCTGTCAGGGTTTAAAACCCTGACAGGGCTAATTCACGGATTTCATGGTAATTGGGTGGGGTCCGAATTAACCGGTGAAAGGAGGAGAAGATGAAGATTGGAGTATTGATAGTGGCTATTTTTATGTTTAGCCTTCTTCACATTCCGCAGTCACTTGCCCAGCAGGGAATGCAGTGGAGAGGGGGCGGAGGCTGGGGTATAGGCGCTCCGTACAACAGGATGTATGACCCCAAGACCGTTGAGACCATCAGCGGGGAAGTGGTCAGTGTGGATATCATCACCCCAGTGAAGGGCATGTGCCACGGAGTGCATCTGATGGTAAAAACAGTCAAGGAAACCATCTCTGTCCATTTAGGGCCGGGATGGTATATAGAAAACCAGGACACAAAAATCGAGCCGAAGGATAAGGTTGAGGTTACGGGATCAAGGATCACTTTTGAAGGCAAACCTGCCATCATTGCCGCTGAGGTGAAGAAAGACGATGAAATCCTGAAGCTGCGTGACGAAAAAGGTTTTCCCCTTTGGAGTGGCTGGAAAAGACGCTAGCTTCATGGTAATTTTAAAATTATGATACCCACCCAATTACAAAATAGATCTTTTTTTTAACCCCTTCAGAAGCAAGGATACGATGTCGATGGACAAATCAAAAATCAATCTGGTAATCGATGCCCTGATGTTTCTCTGTGTGATGGCAATGACAGGAATTGGACTTCTGATGAAGTTCGTCTTGTTGCCCGGCAAGGATACCTGGGCTGTTTACGGCAGAAAAGTGGAGTTGTTCCTGTTTGGCATGGAACGTCATCAGTGGGGAACGATACATCTGATCATTGCCTTTATCTTCCTGGGTTTTCTGGCACTCCACATACTCCTCCACTGGAAGATGGTGCTATCACTCTACAGCAGGTTAATCGTAAGCAAAAAGGCAAGGCGTATCATTGCTATTGTGATAGTCATTGCGGGTTTATTTTTTGTGATCTTTCCATTTATTGTGAAACCTGAGGTGCAGGAACCGGAGCACAAAGGAAGGCGCTTTCAGTAAATTCTCACAAATACTAGAGATGAAGAGGTTGTTAGAACGAAAAATAAAATTATCTATGTAAATATTCAAAGATATTGCAGAGTTGACTCATGAATTTTGTGTCTCGGATTCTGTCCTTTCCCATTCATTTAAATTAAAATATGCCTTGAGAAAATCACGATTTAATGAGTTTTTGATAAAACATAATGGGCTTGATAAATCTGGATTTCTGGAATGGGTTTTTTGCCCTGGCATGTTATTTAATGATCAGAATAAATGGTGGGGAAGCGGAGGAATTCGCCAGAGACCCCACGAAGGTTTAGATCTCTGTTTTTACCGTGACAAGGCAGGACAAAATCATTGCCTGAGTGAGAAAACGGGGATTCCGGTTTTGTATGATGGAGAAATCGTGGGTATTCATGACGATTTCCTGGGAAAATCTCTCTTTGTGAGTCATGACATCTTTGATGATCATGGAAACAGGCTTCATACAATCTATGGACATACGAATCCATATCGTGGCGTTAAAGCCGGAAGAGTTTTCCGGGAAGGAGAAATAATTGCTGCAATTGCAGATGCCAAAAGGAAAAACGTACAGATTGCTTCTCATTTGCATATCTCCGTGGCATGGCTGCCGTCATCTTTCCCTTACGAAAAACTTGACTGGAAAGCAATGAATAATGATCGCGTTGTGACTCTTTACGACCCACTGTACTTTATCGGTAGTAAATACAACGCACAGCGTATCGTTCTCTGAAAAAAACCCTGCGGATAACATAGAAACTAAGCCTTTTTCAAAAGGTTACTTTATTACGAGAACAGAAATGTATTCTTTTTTATACGGGTAAATGCTTCACTCGCATCATATTGGCACTAAATAATATAATTCACTGGAGGATGATTATGAAAAAATCTTTGGGTGCAAAGACTATCGTATACCCAGCCCCTGTCCTTATTGTAGGAACGTATGACAAAGCTGGGAAACCAAATGCAATGAATGTCGCATGGGGAGGACTTTGTTGTTCCAATCCACCGTCTGTTGCAGTTTCTATCAGGAAGGCCACCTATACCTATGGGAATGTTGTAGACCGAAAGGCATTTACGGTAAATATTCCGTCCGAATCTTACGTCAAAGAGGCTGATTATTTCGGAATTGTATCGGGTGGAAAGGAGGATAAGTTTTCTGCAACGGGACTCACTCCGGAACGGAGCACTCTTGTTGATGCGCCGTATATTAAGGAATTTCCCCTTGTTCTGGAGTGTAAACTCACACACACTGTTGAGATAGGATTACATACTCAGTTTATTGGCGAAATTGTAGATGTCAAGGCCGAGGAATCTGTGCTGGGAGAAACTGGTAGTGTTGATATGGAAAAACTCAACCCATTTTTGTATGCCCCGGAAATTCGTATGTATTATGGAATTGGAAAATTTCTCGGTAAAGCACACTCCATAGGAAAACCAACAAAGATCTCGTAAAACAGGCAGATTAGCATTTCACAAAAAGCATTTTTACGTTTTTAGCAAAAATCTGAAAATGATCCGGTCGGGGTTTTAAACCCCGGCCGGGTTGACTCATGAATTTCGTGTTTCGGATTTTGTCTTTTCTGGTCTGTTTTGATCAGGAAAACAATAAAAATATTTCATTCGCAAACAATCCCCTCCTTTTGAAGTAATTGTCTGCATTGTGTTATCCTCTTCTCCTTTTCAACTCCTGAGATGTAAAATGTTATCTGCGATTTTATAGGAATATGAGACCTTTCTGCAACGTCAGTATTCAGCAGACACGCATTCTGAAGCATCGCCTGTAAGTGCCTGGCCGTTCCACAATTTCCATCGATAATCGCAATATTACCTCCAGCGGCATGTAAGATCTCTCTTTTTATCAAGACATAATGCGTGCAACCCAGAACGATAACTGAAATATCCCCTTTGTGTATCGATGAAAACAGATGAGAGAGATACTCTTCAATTTCTCGCCTGCAGGAATGGTCCCGTTCAATAATCTCCACCAGCCCGACACAGGGAATCGGGACGATCTCAGCACGATGTTTGTAATGAAGGACAAGATCGTTGAATTTCTTGCTTTTTAACGTAAGCGGGGTAGCCATGACAAGAATTTTACCGTTAAGACCAAGCTCCACGGCTGGTTTTAAGGCCGGTTCCATACCAACCACCGGAAACGGACAGATTTTCCGGATTTCATGAATAGCGGCGCTTGTGGCTGTATTGCAGGCAATAACCAGGGATTTAATACCCATAAGGGCAAGAAATTCGGCAACTTTTATCGATAGAGTACGGACAACATCTTCGGACTTGGTCCCGTAAGGTGAATGAATGGTATCGGCAAAATACACAAACCTCTCACTCGGCAGCATCTTTATTATCTCGGCGAGTACCGAGATGCCACCAATACCGGAATCGAAGACTCCTATCGGCAATTTAGTTTTTGAATTTTCCACGAAACACTGATACCCAATGAGAATCTATTTCTTACCACATAAAATTATGGGCAATGGGCATTCGCCTCCCCGATCCAAACGCCTTGGAAGTTACCTTGATACCCGGTGCTGCTTGTCGTCTCTTGTACTCATTTCTGCTTACCTTTCTTATAATTTCATGTACAATCTTTTTATCAAATCCCATACGAACAATTTCTTCAACGCTCCTGGCTTCTTCTATATACGCCTTCAAGATGCCATCAAGCACATCATAAGGGGGTAAGCTGTCCTGATCAAACTGATTCGGTTTCAATTCAGCAGAAGGTGGTTTGATGATGGAATTCAGCGGGATAATCTCCTTTTCACGGTTTATAAATCCGGCAAGCTCATACACCATTGTTTTTGGGACATCGGAAATTAAGGCGAATCCACCGCTCATGTCCCCATACAATGTGCAATAGCCTACGGCCAGCTCTGACTTGTTTCCCGTCGTCAAAACAAGATACCCATGCGTGTTGGAAAGCGCCATGAGGATATTGGCACGGATGCGTGCCTGCAAATTCTCTTCAGCGATATCACAGGGCATTCCCTTGAATTCCGTCTGTAAAATTTTTTGATATATTTCAAACACATCCTTAATGGGAATAACCTTGTAAGAAATATCCAGATTTTGAGAAAGTTTTACAGCATCATCGACGCTGCCCTGCGAAGAAAATTGGGACGGCATGAGCACCCCGATAACATTTCTATTACCTAAGGCTTCTACGGCAAGTGCGGCCGTTACGGCTGAATCGATACCTCCACTGAGACCAATGACCACCTTCTCAAAACTGCATTTCATTGCATAATCTCGAAGCCCGGTAATTAAGGCCATATGGACAGTTTCAATTGCGGAACGGATCCTGGGTTGCGTTTGTACTGCCGGGTTTTTTATATCAACTACCATCAGATCCTCTTCAAAAGCAGCGGCCTGAGCAACAAGTTTACCCTGACTATTTATTATGACACTATTTCCATCGAAGACGAGATCATCATTGCCCCCCACCTGATTTACAAAAATAAAAGGAATTTGATATTTCCTGGCATCGTGGATGAGCATGCGTAACCGAATCTTATCATGTTTTTCTACGGTAAATGGTGAAGAAGAGATGTTTATTATGACATTGGCCCCTTGAGAAATCAGGTTTTCGACGGGGTCTATTTCATATAATGGCCGTGACCAAAACTCCTCATCGTTCCATATATCTTCGCAGATAGATATGCCCAATACGGAGTCCATAAATTTTACCGGAGAAATCGTATGCGCTGGTTCAAAGTAACGGCACTCATCAAAGACATCATACGTTGGCAGGAGTGATTTGTGATGAATAGAGACAATCTTGCGATCCTGAATAAATGCTGCCGCATTGTGAACAAGCTTCCCATGGCGACGTTTATTTCTATCAACGAAGCCTAAAATGGCAGAAATACCGGATACCTGATTTGTTATTGTGCTGAGGGCATTCAGATTTCCATCGATAAATGCCGGAATATCAAGAAAATCCTTTGGAGGATAACCCGTAACGGCTAGTTCCGGGAAAATAACAAGATCGGCATTTTGATTCCTGGCGCATTCAAGGTACGAGCAGATTTTTTCAGTATTTTTTTGGAAGTCGCCTACGGTTTGATTAATCTGCGCCAGTGCAATTTTCATGGTTTTAATTTAATATGTAATTTTGTCTTTGGCAAACAAATTTTATTCTTTTGGGTTGAATTTTACACAAAATTAGCAAAAATATGACACAAAAATTTACTAAAGCACCCGTTCCCCAACAGCTTGTGTATATTGTGCATTTGGGCTTATTTTCATACAAAAGGTTAAAGATGAAACAAATTAAAAACATGCTTGACATAACCATTTAAGGAAGCTACATTAACAAAAGTGACATCATTAGATTTGTTTTTTTCTTTTTTTGGATATTTTTATGCCACCAGGAATGAAAACATTGCTGCTGAATCCGCCAAGCTTTGAAAACTTTGACGGGGGCGCCGGCTCGCGCTGGCCAGCCACGCGTGAGATACTATCTTTCTGGTACCCGGTATGGCTTGCCTATCCGGCAGGAATGCTGCCGGGCAGCCGGCTTCTTGATGCACCGCCGAACAAGACCACTCCCGCAGAAACCATTGAGATTGCGCGAGACTATGATTTTATAGTGCTATTCACTTCGACCATCGGCTTTTCAAGTGATCTATGCCTTGTACGCCGGATGAAAGAGGTCAACCCCGATTTAAAAATAGCCTTTGTTGGTCCTCACGTACAGGTGCAGCCCGTTGAAAGTCTCATGGCCAGCAGCGATGTTGATTTTGTTGTTTATGGTGAGTTCGACAATGCTGTGGTAGAGTTTGCGCGGGGGAAACCGCTTCGTGATATCCCGGGGATCAGCTACCGTCAGGACGGACGGGTAATTAGTAACCCACCCCGTCCTCCCTTGGAGACGGAGGAACTGGATCGGCTGCCGTTTGTTACCGAAGTGTACAAGCGCGACCTTGTGGTTGAAAATTATAATATACCATTTCTGATGCACCCGTACATTTCTTTTTATACGAGCCGGGGCTGTCCGTCACAATGCAGCTTCTGTCTCTGGCCTCAGACGTTTTCGGGTCGCACCTGGCGTGTACGTTCCACGGAAAACGTGGTTCGTGAAGTCCGACAGGCGCTGGAAATGTTTCCACAGGTCAAAGAATTCTATTTCGACGACGATACCTTCAACATTCGCAAGGACCGTGTGTTAGATATTTGCTCAAAGTTTAAGCCTCTGAAATTTCGGTGGTCGTGCAATGCCAGGCCTCACAGCGATTATGAAACGCTGAAGGCGATGGCCGATGCCGGTGTCAGGCTCTTCGTTGTAGGGTTTGAGTCTGGCGACCCGCAGATATTGAAAAACATTAAGAAAGGCATTACAATAGAGACATCCCGTGCTTTTGTCAAAAACTGTAAAAAGGTGGGGATCAAGGTTCACGGCGATTTCATTATCGGACTTCCGGGCGAGACCAGTCAGACCATTGAGCGTACCATCGACTTTGCTAAAGAACTCGACTGCGAAACTATCCAGGTTTCGGTTGCTCATGCTCTCCCGGGGACGGAATTCTATGATTACGTGGCGAAGAACAAGTTCCTCATCAGCGAGGCTGCTGCTGATGTCCAGGGCCATCAGTTGCCACATGTGGAATATCCGGGACTTTCGAGCGAAAATATGATAGCCGCTGTTAACCGGTTCTATGATACTTATTATTTCAGGCCGCGAGTCATTTGGCGTATTGTACGCAATGCGTTATGGGATAGTCATGAACGCAAACGGCTTTACGGAGAGGCAGTCTCATTCCTTCGTTTACGTGCAGAACGATTAAAATGGGCACGAAAGGAGTTCGAAAAGGACCCGAAGGTCACGTGATTGCTATAAATTCTGATTCGATTCTGGCAGCAACAAAAAGGCGATAAACAAATGAATACATCGAATATCTTTCATATAAAGACGTATCTCCTGCTTCTGCTGATGGTCCTCTTTGGTTCGCTGGGAGATATCTTGCTCAGCAAGGGGATGAAGCAGATTGGAGAAATTTCTAACTGGTCGATCATTTCTCTTTTGGAAACCTTTGGCCGGGTGTTTACGAGCAGCACTATGTGGCTGGGAATAGGCAGTCTGGTAATTTTCTTTGTTTCTTATGTTTTGACACTTTCATGGGCAGACTATAGTTACGTTTCCCCAGCTTCTGCGATGAGTTTCGCAGTTGTTCCGCTTTTGGGTTATACGGTGCTGGGTGAGGCGTTGAGCCCTATCCGATGGGCAGGCGTAGGGCTTATTTTTCTGGGTGTAGTATTGATAAGCCGTACACCTCATCGTACGACACGGGAGGATGCATCATGCGTACAATATTGAGTTTTGCGGTTGTGGTACTTGCCGGTGCAGCCGGAGAGATTGCAATCGCACACGCGATGAAACAAATCGGCGAGGTGCACAGCTTTTCACTGCGTGTCTTGGCTGGCGTTTTGCGTCGTGCTATACGAATGGTATGGTTGTGGATTGGCGTTGTCCTGATCGCACTAGGTTTTTTTTCTATGCTTGCATTGCTTTCATGGGAGAATGTAAGCTTTGTTGTTCCTTCTACCGCCCTTAGCTATGCGGTTGGTGCGCTTGGCGCAAAGTTCCTGCTCGGCGAAAAAATAAATGGTATGCGTTGGGCTGGTGTGCTGCTTGTTTGCATTGGAGTATGCCTTGTTTGGGCAGGATAGATGATCGTGTGCAGGCCTGATGGCTCCTGCTAGCAGAGGAAAATCTTTTTTCAAACGAGACGAAGATGAAGGTTGATCGAATTACTCTTTTGGGTTCTCCACATAAAAATTCTTGTAATCCTTTGGTTTCAGTAGTGATTCCCGCATATAATGAGGAGCAATATTTAAGTGGTACCCTTCAAAGTGTTATAAATCAGGATTTTCAGAATTTTGAATTAATCGTTGTCAACAATAACTCTACGGACAAAACCGCAGAAATTGCTGAAAATTTTGGAGCTAAAATAATTTTTGAACCTCGGCAGGGGGTTGGTTTTGCCCGTCAAAGAGGATTCATGGAAGCGAAAGGAAGTATTATTGCCACAACTGATGCGGATACGATACTACCCTCAAATTGGCTTTCCAGGATTGTTGACAAATTTGAAAAAGACGAAAATCTTGTTGCCTTCGGAGGGCTTTATACCCTTTATTCTGGTCCTCTGAGTGCGAGGCTTACCTTTTCTTATTTTGCCCATCCTGCCTGGGCTCTTGACAAATTTTTTTCGGGTGGGTGGGGTTTACCCGGAGTAAATTTTGCAGTTAGAAAAGACGCATTTTTAAAAGTAGGAGGGTTTAAAACGGAACTCTCGATCGGTGAAGATGCGGAAATTTCGCGACGCCTCAGGAAAACTGGCAAGGTGTTATTGGATCCTTCTTTTCTCGTCAAAACTTCAGGACGAAGATACAGAAGCGGTTTAATTGTTGGCTTCATGACGTATTTACCAAACGGAATTACGAGAATTCTCTTTAACAAGCATAAGTTTCTTAAACTTCCCGCTATTCGATCTGAAAGACCCTTGCTTCCCAGACTTTTAGCCCGATTCATTTTTGTGTTAATAATTATGACGTTTTCGTTTTTTTATTTCTCTCATTATTGTCCTTTAAGGGCCGGTTTAAAAAGACCGAACTTTATAATTAATAAAATAAAGGCGAAACAAACAAGAATGAAAAGTTCATGAAAGAAGAATCGAATCTTCAAAGGAAAAGAATTGACCCGGAAATATTTTTAACTTTCGATGACGGTCCTAATGAACCATATACCTCTCAAATTCTGGATATTTTAAAGAATTTTGGGGCTAAAGCTTCCTTTTTTGTTTGTGGAAGGTGCGTTGAATATTCTCCCGATGTTGTGCAACGAATCTTGAACGAAGGTCATTCCATTGGCAATCATTCGTATTCACATTCAATGGTGTTAACGTTTATGGGATTTTTAAAACGGGAAATTGAGAAAACCGACAACATTATCCAAAAGATAACCGGGGTAAGAACAAATCTTTTCCGTTCTCCATGGGGAATGACTACTCCCTGGATAAAAAGTTATCTAAAAAAAAATAAATATAAAATTGTTTCGTGGGATATAAACTCCTACGACTGGGCTGGAGTTTCAGCTCGGACTATCGAAGATGGCATATTGAAAAAAATCAAATCAGGTTCTGTTGTTCTTCTTCACGATGGAAAGGAAGCAAAATTTCATCGAAATCGTTCACAGACAGTTCTTGCCCTGCCCCCCTTACTGGAAAACTTAATAAGCAGAGGCTTTATTTGTAAAAACATTTCTCTTTGAGACATTCACATCTTTAATGATATTCTCCGTTTCATGTCTCTTTGCCTCTAGTCCCTGGCTTTTTGTTACGGGGTAGATTTCGGCTTCCCTTAAACGCTTGAAGCGTTCTGGCAGATGTGCCAAATTATGTGTTGCGGTGATTTGGATTTCGTGAATCGTTGGAATATTGTAACATGTCTTACCATTTTTTATAACTGGCATTAAAAGGGGTTTTCCCTGCAAATTTTCATCTTCAAGCCCGATCACATCATTTACAAAATTGCCGGTTTTATCCAGAGTTCGATATACCTGCTTCTTACAGGGATACGTAAGTTTATCTTCACTGAATTTCATTTTTGGGATAACTTTCCCATTATGTTCCTGTTCAACTAACTTATAGATACCACCCAATGCGGGAGCATCCTTTGATGTTACCATTTCAGTACCAACACCGAAAGAATCAATGGGCGCACCATCTTTTAATAAATTATCAATATGGTCTTCATTCAAATCGCCACTAGCAACGATTTTGACATGTTGCAACCCTTCGTTGTCCAAAATCCTTCGCACTTCCTTGCTGAGCTCCAGTAAGTCTCCGCTATCAATACGGACACCTTTCAGCTTCTTACCAATCGTAGCTGCATGCCTTGCCCCAATTAAGGTATCATACGTATCAATAAGAAGAGTAGTATTGTCCGGAAATATTTCATGGAATTTCCGAAAGGAATCTTGCTCGTTCTCAAATGCCATGACCCACGAATGGGCGATAGTCCCTACTGCCGGTATGTCCAACTCATAAGCTGCAAATACGTTGGAAGTACCCTTGCATCCACCGATATAACACGACCTTGCCGCAAGTATACCTGCCTGTGGACCATGGGCACGACGTGTGCCAAAATCAACAACCTCATGTCCTTGGGCTGCAGACACGACTCTCGACGCCTTTGTTGCTATAGATGTCTGAAAGTTGATTAACGAAAGAAGATAGGCCTCCGCGATCTGCGCCTCAATAAGCGGGGCCGTTACCCGAAGTATGGGTTCATTTGCAAAGGCAAGCGTTCCTTCGGGCATAGCATAGAGGTTACCGCTGAAAGTAAAATTTTTCAGATATTCAAAGAATTTTTGACTTACCTGGTTAAAGATGGGTAATTGTTGTAAAAATTGAATAGCCTCCGGCGAAAATGCTATATGAGTAAGATAGTGCAGTACTTGCTCCAGCCCTGCTGTGACTAGATAAGAACGATTTTTCGGCAAATGACGAATGGATAATTCGAAGGTGGCAGTATCATCCATTCTCTGCTCAAAATATCCTGCAGCCATCGTGAGTTGATAAAGATCGGTAACAAGACCGAGTGAATTTTCAGGTAAGAAAAGAGACTTTGGTACAGCCATATGCAGATATTTAGCTAACATTTTTTTACAAATAAAGCGTAATATTACTGCTGAATTCGTTTTGGATCAAGAAAATGTTGTTGTTGTTTCGGAATAGGCATAAAGGAGCATCGACGAGATTGCAATGGCAGCCGTCTCAACCCTCAGAGTTGAGTTCCCGATAACAACAGGCATACAATTCGCTTCCTTTGCCGCTCCAATTTCGTTCTCGGTAAAACCACCTTCCGGCCCTATCATACAAACAATCTTTTTTGCTGACGGATAGTCATGCACGAGACTCTTCAATGTCTTTGCATAAGGTTCAATGCAAGCAATGAGAGGAAGATCGAAATGATGAGCATTCTTTACAAGATCAGCAAATGATATAATATTTTCGATCCTGGTAATATAATTTCGCTTGCATTGTTTCGATGTCTCAATCACAATCTTCTTCCATCTTTCAATCTTTTCACCCGCAGTGTCACGAATATCTACGACACTTCGCTTGCAAAAGATGGGAATTAACGTCTGGACGCCTAACTCTGCGCATTTTTGAATTAAAAAAGGGGCATGCTTACCTTTCGGGATGGAAAATGCGATGGTAATATCAACCGGAGATTCTCTGTCAACTGCCCTGGATTGTTCAATAAATAGCTTTACTTTATCGCGTAGAATTTCAGTGACACGAGCCTGGTATTCAAACCCCTTTCCATCAAAAAGGGTTATTTTCGTCCCCGGTTTTGCTCGTTTTACATGCAGAATGTGATGTGCTTCGCCACCATCAAGCCAAATTTCCTGCGTTTCCGGAGTATCCGATAGGTAAAAACGATCTTGATGCATTTAGACGGTTAGGGTATGTTTTGCAAGACTTCGTTCTCTGGCAAAATTGATTATGGTGTGATTGGGACAAACCTCAACACATTTTCCGCAGGAAGTACATTTAGGATAATCAATTACTGCAAGGTTGTTTTGTACGTGGATGGCATCGTATGGGCATATCTTCTCACACTGTTTACAAGCGATGCAAGAATCCTGACAAATCTTTTTGGCGACGGCACCCTTATCAAGAGATTTGCAACGCACATGTACCATTTTTGATGTTGGCACGATACTGATAAGCTTTCTTGGGCACACTGCTGCGCACTTCCCACATGCCGTACACCGTTCTTCAATTACCCGTGGGAGGTTATCTTTTCCCATGTACATCGCCTCAAATTTACATGCCTCCACGCAGGTGCCTAAGCCCAGACATCCATAATCACAGCCAAAAAAACCACCGCCAACAATATGTGCTGCACGGCAGTCTTTCACACCATGATAGACAAATTTATTTTTTATCCCTCGTGCATGGCACATAACAACGGCAACGGCCCGCTCCCTGCCTTCAAACTTGACACCCATGATGCTTGCCGTAAGCTCGGCTACTTCATTTTGACCCACCGTACAACCAGTTACCAGCGCCTTGCCCTCTACTACGGCCTGGGCAAAACCACTACAACCCGGTTGACCGCATGCGCCACAATTTGCGCCAGGAAGTATTTCGTTAATACTATCAATCCGCGGGTCGACTTTAACGGCAAATTTATCTGAGGCAATGGCCAGACCAACTCCAAAGATCATGCCTAAAATGACGAGTGTAATGGTTGCGCCAAGAACTAATTCCATGTGATTTTCCAAAAAATTATTTATTAAAAAATATCAATCGAAAAGGCAACCTAATCAAATACATTTTTAGAATTTGTTTCCAATCCTTCTAATACTTTAAACTTTATGATTCCTTCTTTTTTCCACCGTATCCTGAAGAGCAGGCGGGGGAGATGTTGTTTCCATCGTTATCCTTCTTCAGGCATAAAGGCGGTTGTCAATTATCCCGTATCTTTTTAACATAAAAAATCATGAAATTAGTTCCGTTATGCCATAGTTCCGATCATCATTCTATGAATCGCCTGTCCGGCCGGAACCATTGGGAAGACATTTTCGTTTGGATCAATCCTGAAATCCATAATAACAGGACCTTGTATAGAAAACGCCTTTTCTATCGTTGGCCGCACATCTTTCTTTTCTTCTACTAAAAATCCAGCGGCACCATATGCCTCTGCCAGCTTGACAAAATCCGGATTGCCATTCAAATGGACACACGAATACCGTTTACTAAAAAAAAGTTCTTGCCACTGCCGCACCATACCCAGATAACCGTTATTGAGTACGACTATTTTCACAGGGATATTCAAACGAACTGCGGTGCTCAACTCCTGGATGTTCATTTGAATACTGCCATCACCGGCTATGTCCACTACTATTTTATCTGGGCATCCTAATTGTGCACCAATCGCCGCCGGGAAACCGTAACCCATCGTACCCAATCCGCCGGAAGATAGAAAGGTGCGGGGTTTAGTGTAGGTAAAAAATTGGGCTGCCCACATCTGATTTTGTCCTACCTCGGTTGTGATAATTGCGTTCCCCTTTGCTATTTCACAAATTTGCTCAATCACATACTGTGGTTTAATAACGCTATCCGCGTTATTGTAAGACAAGGGATTCTTTTCTTTCCAGGAATTAATTTTTTGAAACCATTCTTTTCTCTCAACAAAACGGATGTGTTTTATGAGTTCTTGCAAGATGTTATTTGCGTCACCCACAACGGGAATATCTACTTTAATACTCTTGCTGATAGATGCAGGGTCAATGTCTATATGAATAATTTTTGCATGTGGGGCAAATTCATCAATCTTCCCCGTAATACGGTCGTCAAATCTTGCTCCGATTGCCAGCAGTACATCAGATTCAGTTACAGCAAAATTCGCATACGCAGTGCCATGCATCCCCAACATCCCCAGAGATAAATGATGGTCTTCGGGGAATCCTCCGAGACCCATCAGGGTAGTAGTTACGGGAAGATTTCCTTTTTCTGCAAGCTCAAGCAATGCCTTCGAGCATTCTGAGGCAATAATCCCCCCTCCCGTATAAACAACAGGCTGCTTTGCGCTATTAACAACTTCAGCGGCAATATTAATTTGACGAATATTGCCCTCATATCGGGGTTTATACCCGGGCAGTTCCACTTCGGTTGGTATTACTTCTTCACACTTTTCCATGGTAACATCAACAGGCAGATCGATTAATACAGGCCCTCGTCTTCCGGTATTTGCTATATAAAACGCCTCTTTTACCGTTCTCGCAAGGTCTTTAATATCCTTTACAAGATAGCTGTGTTTTGTTATGGAACGCGTGATACCGATCGTATCCGCTTCCTGAAAAGCATCGTTTCCGATAAGAAATGTTTTAACTTGACCGGTTATTGCCACCATAGGGATAGAATCCATATAGGCCGTTGCAATTGCGGTAACCAGATTCGTTGCGCCAGGACCTGACGTAACAAGACAAACACCAACCCTGCCCGTAGCTCTTGCATATCCGTCTGCTGCATGACCCGCACCCTGTTCGTGTCTGGTTAAGATGAACTTTATTGGAGAATCGAATAATGCATCAAATAAGGGTAAAACAGCACCGCCGGGAATTCCAAAAACAAACTCGACCCCTTCCCTTATTAACGCATCTACTAAAATTTGTGAACCAGTTTTAATCATGGATTTACCCTACGAGAAACCTCATTGTTAAATAGAAAACATTGAACTTAGAGAAACAGCACTCTTGGATAAGCAGCGCTTTCTAAAAGGTATGCTTACGAGGGAAGAGCACAAATTTTGAAAAGCAACCAGTATCTTTGATTAAACAAACATCTGATATGAAAACCGGGAGAACAAATTATTTTAGGAATTATGTCCTTTATGTATCACTTTTTTCCGATTCTAAGTCCTCACGGAAATCATCGTAATCGATGTCTTCCATATCCTCATATTTTGGAGGTTTATAACCTGGTTTCTTAGATTTTTCTACCTCTTCACGAAAAGCAGTGATCACCTTTTCCTGTATCTGCTCCCTGCAGCTTGAATTTATTGGGTGGGCTGTGTCTGCGTGTAATTTCAACCTGCCTGCACCTCTGGAAGCACGTTTTTCATTCAATTTAGTACCGCAATCGTTACAGTACTGTGCCATTAAATGATTTTTACCCCCACATTTGGGGCATCTATCTGTGAGTTTCCGGCTGGGCATAGCTACAAACACCCCTTTGTGTCCTTCGATAACCTTTAGATCTCTTACGACAAAATCATCGTCGATCGTAATGCTACAAAATGCCTGCAGTCTGTTTTTTTTACCTTCTGTTAACTTTACCCTGACCTCGGTAATATTCACCGTTTCCCCCTTCCTCTTCATTTAGCATTGTCATTGAAATCGCTGGTTACCACAAACACATTACCAATTCCAAGCATTTTTATTTTTTTTTTCGATTTCCTTCGAATCTCTTTCTCCTCTGCATAAACCATATAATGCCGACCCACTCCCTGATAAAAGTATGCCACAAAAACCAAGCTTTGCCAATGTTTTTTTTATTTTCTCAATCTCCGGATAGAGCCGAAAAACAACATCTTCCAACCGGTTATGCAAACTAGCCCCCAATTTCTCTGGACTTCCTGAATCTAACGATTGCAGAAAAACCCTAACATCTTTCAAATTTTTTGTCAAGACAAATTTAAAATTTTTGTACACCGTTGCGGTGCTTACTTCAAACCTTGGATAAACTACAACATAATGATAGGGCGTCTGCAAATTATGTGGGATAATCACATCCCCTCTTCCTTTGCATATTGCAGTATTTCCCAAGACAAAAAAGGGGGTATCGGAACCTAATTTTTCAGCCAATGACAATAATTTTGCATCATCGTATCCCACCCGCCATAGTTTATTTAATCCAAATAAGGTAGCAACCGCGTCACTACTTCCACCGCCAAGCCCTGCACCGACGGGAATTCTTTTATCTAAATAAATTTTTACGCCTCTGAAAATTCCCGATTCTCTCTGAAAGAGGCGGGCAGCTTTTAAAACAAGGTTATCTTCGCCAACGCTAAGTGTGGAATTCGAGCAGGTAAGCTCAATGTCTTCATTACGGTCTTCCATATGAATATAATCATAAAGACTAATTTCCTGCATAACCGTCTCAATTTCATGATAACCGTCCTGGCGTTTACCCAATATTTCAAGAAAAAGATTAATCTTTGCAGGCGCTGCTATTTTTATCTTCCCCTGTTCTTCCCAATATTTCATAACGAATGTTCCTATTGAATTGCATTTCTAAAAAAAGAAATTTGTGTATCACCGTACGTTCTGGTATCGAATACTTCTAAAACGGGCACTTTTGGCGTCTGTTCATAATCCGTTTTCCTATGTTGTAACATAATCAAACCGCCCGGGAGGAGTATGTGTTTCTGGTATAAAGAGGAAAATACGGTCAAGAGATTATCTCTATATGATTTTTTTTCAAGGAACGGATATGGCGGGCTGGCAAAAATTACATCAATGATGACATGATTTTTCTCAAGATATGGCGTGATTTCAAATACATCGTAAGGCAACACCCATGCCTTCGTTTGAAGCTTTGTCTGCTCAAGGTTTTTTTTAATGATCTGAAGAGCCTGTCTGTCGTTCTCTATAAAAATACAGGATTCTGCACCACGGCTCAATGCCTCTATTCCGATCGCACCTGTACCTGCATACATATCAAGAACCCGGCTGTCAGGAATAACACCGGCGAGGATATTGAACAAAGATTCTTTTACCCTGTCTGGTATAGGTCTTGTCTTGCTTCCTTTTACGGAGCTGAGATGTATCCCCTTTGCACTACCCGCAATTACCCGCACAATTGTATATGAGCTTATTTTCCCTGGCACCCATTTTCGATGATAAGCCGATTTACCGAGTAATCAAGATTGTTAAATTATGGTGCTAAATAACCGACTCGATAAAGGCTGTCGTGAACGCAAAAAGAAGGTTGCATTGCGAGCACATTCGCATTGCTCCGTGTAAACCCCGCGAAGTAATTCAGGCACAGGAGATTACTTCTGGCTGTCATCCCCGCAAGGACACTTGTATGCAAACGTTTCGTTACCTTTATTATAAGATTTCTTTTTGTTTGCATATAATTATGAAACATGATAAGACTATTTCCTACACAAGTCAATTCCAAATTCTATGTTGACATAGTTATATTTTATACTTTATAATTCCACTTTTCTACAGCGCTGTACGGTTAGAAATTTGCTCGTACGGTTTTTGCTATACCCGAATGCTTTTCGTGGGTATCCAGTGAATCCTGAACTTCCTGGATTTCCGCTAAAAACATGCGGGAATAACATCTCGAGAGCAATAAAACAAGACATGCAAATTTTTAACCGGACAGCACTGACTTTTCTACGGCATTTTTTACTTGTCCCAATGTTTTGCGCAGTCATGTTCTCAATATGCTGATTGCAAACGGATCAAGGGAAGAATCAAAGGAAGAAATCGAAAAGGCATCAATATTAAGGTAGAGTAATTATGATTAGCAATAAAGAAAAGGAGTTAACGCCCTTACGAGAACGGTTACTTCACCTGAGGGACTCTCTTTGACCTGGAAAATAAAGAAAAAGAACGATCCGCCTTGGAGGAACAATTCTCTTCCCCAACCTTTTGGGAAAACAAGGAAAAGGCACAGCACACGATCAGGAAGTTAAAGTCACTCAAAGGAATTATACTACCTCTTCAGGAAATGCTAAAGACGCTTGATGATATCGAGTGTTTATCTCTGCTTGCAGAAGAAGCGCAGGATGAGCAGACTGAAACTGAAGTTATCAGAGATATAAAATCCTTTCAACAGAAACTAGAGAAGTTTGAATTGAGAACACTGCTTGGTGAATCACACGACCATTGCAGTGCTTATTTAAGTATTTACGCAGGAGCCGGCGGGACAGAGTCATGTGATTGGGTATCAATATTGTTTCGCATGTATAGCCGTTGGATAGAAAAAAGTGGTTATACCCAATCACTTATTGACGTGTTACCAGGCGAAGAGGCCGGAATTAAAAGAATTACCGTCCTCGTAAAGGGTGACTATGTGTATGGTTACTTAAAATCTGAAATTGGCGTGCATCGGTTGGTACGAATTTCTCCCTTTGATGCAAATGCAAGAAGGCACACATCGTTTGCAGCGGTCGATGTGCTTCCGGAGATTGAGGAGGAAGAAGAAATTGAGATTAGCGAAAATGAGTTACGGGTAGATACCTACCGTGCATCCGGGGCCGGCGGCCAGCATGTAAATAAAACTTCATCAGCCGTTCGGTTAACTCACATCCCTACGGGGATCGTCGTTCAATGCCAGAGCGAGCGCTCACAGCACCAGAATCGCCGAATGGCCTTAAGTATGTTAAAGGCAAAGATGTATCAGATAAAAGAAAAGGAAAAGGAGAAGGAACTTTCCGCTGCTTATGATGAGAAAGGAGAAATTGCCTGGGGACATCAAATCCGCTCCTATGTATTACAGCCCTATTCGCTCGTGAAGGATTTGCGCACCGACAAAGAAACCGGCAACACCCAAGCCGTATTGGATGGTGAAATTGACGAGTTTATGGCAGCGTACCTGAAATGGAGAATAACGAAAGTTCATTAACGTTTATGACAATTTCAAGAGAAAGTTTGTAACGTAGGTATTTATTCCTTGCTCAATGCCGGCGAAGAGCCGGTAGGCTGGAAAACACATTTAAAAGGATAAGCAAATTATGACCACATTAAAAAACGAAGACCCGGAAGTTTGGCAAGCCATACAAAAAGAATCGGAAAGACAACAAAACACCATAGATCTGATCGCATCGGAAAATATCTGTAGTCTTGCAGTACAGGAGGCGCAGGGATCTTCTATGACCAATAAGTATGCAGAGGGTTACTCTGGAAGGCGATGGTATGCCGGTTGCGCAAATGTAGATGCGGTAGAAATTCTGGCAATTGAACGAGCGAAAAAAATCTTCGGCGCCGAACATGTAAATGTACAGCCAAACGCAGGCTCTCAGGCAAATATGGCGGTATGTTTTTCAGTTCTAAAGCCGGGAGATCGTATTTTAGGTATGGATTTGTCCCACGGTGGGCACCTTACTCACGGTTTTAAAAAGAATTTCTCAGGAATGATGTATCAAATTACCCATTACGGGGTAAAAAAAGAAACAGGATTTATTGATTATGATGAAGTACGTGCCATTGCCCTGAAAACAAAACCCCACTTGATCATCGCCGGCGCAAGTGCATACCCGCGGATACTCGACTTTCCGCAATTCAGAAAGATTGCTGATGAGGTTGGTGCATACTTTATGGCCGATATCGCCCATATAGCCGGTCTTGTTGCCGGTGGTGTACATCCCAGCCCTGTTCCCTATGCAGACTTTGTTACCACAACAACCCATAAGACATTGCGTGGACCAAGAGGAGGCATGATCTTATGCAAGCAAAAGTATGCAAAACAGATCGACTCCATGGTTTTCCCTGGAATTCAGGGTGGTCCTTTTATGCATATCATTGCGGCAAAGGCTGTCGCATTTAAAGAAGCGATGACAAACGAATTCAAGCAATGCCAGAAGCAAACGGTAGAGAATGCAAAGGTCATGGCTCAGGAATTTGTAAAACGGGGATACGCCGTTGTGTCCGGCGGGACGGATAACCACCTCTTCCTCATTGATTTGCGCAATAAGAATATTACCGGGAAAGAGGCGCAGGTATTGTTAGAAACTGTGGACATTATCCTGAACAGGAACACGATCCCGTTTGATGAAAAGGGTGCAAGTGCAAACGAACCAAATGGAATTCGTATCGGGACACCTACGGTTGCTTCGCGAGGCATGAAAGAAGCGGAGGTTGTTCGGATAGCAGATTGTATTGACAAAGTCCTTTCGCAACCAAACGACAACCGGATCAAGGATGCAGTTCGTAAGACGGTAAGGGAACTCTGTTCCGCGCACCCGTTATGAAGCAGAAACGTTTCTGTCTGTAAGAAAAGGATCCGTTCCTTTCGTTTTTTGTAGATCATTTCAAGGGCTGGAGTAATCCAGCCCTGTTTTTTCTCTCTTCGGGTATGAATGGATTTGAAATACGCTGTTAAGAAAATAGTAGTTCTGGGCAATGGCAGTTGGGGCACGACGCTTGCCATTCTTTTGTATAAAAAAGGTTATGAGGTTACGCTGTGGGGTGCCAATGCGTCGTATGTTGATTGTCTGAAAGAAAAAAGAGAAAATATCAAATTTTTAAAAGGCGTTCCTATCCCTTCCGGGATATCCCTTACTTCCGATATTTCACCTGTGTTAAAAGACAATCATCTTGTGGTGTCTGCAACACCCACTCCTTACCTGCGCGCTGTGCTTACCAAATTTCTCAACATCTTTTCCCATGAGATACCGATGGTCAGCGTCACCAAGGGGATTGAAAATGATACGCTCATGACGCCGAGCGAGATTATCACCGATGTGCTGGGCAAACGGCCAGTTTCTTTGCTCCTCGGGCCAAGTCATGCCGAAGAGGTTGTACGCGGCTTACCCACTACCGTTGTTGCGTCATCAAAAGATGACACCTTGGCGCGGATAGTTCAGGGGGTTTTTACCACAGACCGGTTTCGGGTCTATACCAACCCGGATGTGATCGGTGTTGAGCTGGGTGCTGCCATGAAAAACGTGATTGCTATCGCCGCCGGCATATGTGACGGCCTGAAATTCGGTGATAATTCAAAGGCCGCCCTGATTTCACGGGGATTAGCAGAAATCAGTCGCCTTGGCATCGCCATGGGGGCGCAGAAAAGCACCTTTTCCGGACTTACGGGTTTGGGCGATCTGATAACGACATGCATCAGCCCTTACGGGAGGAACCGCAGGGTAGGCGAGCAGATTGGAAAAGGGAAAAAATTGCAGGAAATCCTGGATGCTATGGAACAGATCGCAGAAGGGGTGTGGACTACAAAATCCGTTATGGCGCTTTCACGAAAATTTTCTGTTGAAATGCCCATTACAAAAGAAATCTATGCGGTGCTCTTCCTGAACAAAAATCCTTTAGAGGCCGTGAGTCATCTCATGATGCGCGCCCCCAGGTCTGAAATGGAAGACCTCATCTGAAAATAGCCTGTTTCACAAAAAGACTTTTATAAAAAGGCCCAGGAAATTGAGAAAAAAAGCCGGCAATTTTATACTGAAAAGGCTACTGAAACTGAGCAACAATCACAAAGAGAAACCTTTTTAACGATGGCAGATGAAGAGGAAAGGCACTATGTTGTCTTGGAAAATATCATTAATTTCCTTTCACAACCCTCTACCTAGCTTGAAAATGCCGAGTGGTATCACCCGGATGAATATTAGTCAGGTTTATTTGCCGTGTAGCCTAAAATATTAGCAATGTCCGCCAGCGTGAGGACATTATTCCTGAACTCGTCCGGCGAATAGCCCTGCACACGGTTGACGGGGCAGGATTGGTGATCCGTAAGAAGAACAGCCGTATTGCCCTCCGAGAGGTCGCGATAAGTGTATTTTATGTTCATAGATAACTCCTTTCCGTTGCATTTCCCTGCGCCCTGTAATTCTGTCATCATATTAAACTTTCTTTTGCTTAATAAACGTACCATTGCGGTACTCTTCAAAAGCGATCCGTAATTCATCTTCCGTATTCATCACAACAGGACCGTACCAGGCGACCGGTTCACCAATGGGCTTGCCCGATATAAGCAGGAACCTGACTGCTTCGTCTTCCGTTGAGACCATCATCTGATCGCCATCTTCAAACAGGACGAGTGTCTCGTTACTTACAAAGGGCTCTCTTTGAATATCGAAATAGTTGACTCCTTCGATCTCATAGGAAATCTGCGGCTTTTCTTTGCAAAAGCATCCCTTGCCTTCGATAACGTATGCAAAAACAGTATGTCCGCGCTTTGTCGGGTGTACGAATTCTGATCGGACAGGAACGGTTATATCAAGGTATTCAGGGTCGGTAATGATATCCTGAACAGGACCCTTTTTGCCACCGGCTTTACCACATATGACCCTCACCTTTGTGCCGTTCGGCTGGATTATCTCAGGGATCCGTTCGCTTTTCACATCCTGATAACGCGGCTCCATCATTTTATAGGCTTTGGGGAGGTTTGCCCAAAGCTGAAATCCCAGCATTACACCATTTGGGTCGCCTTTGGGCATTTCCTGGTGTATGATTCCGCTTCCTGCGGTCATCCATTGTATGTCACCGGACGATATGATGCCCTTATTTCCCATGCTGTCACCGTGCTCTACGTCTCCGCGGAGAACATAGGTGATTGTCTCGATTCCACGATGTGGATGCCATGGGAAACCCTTGACATAGTCCTCTGGATTTTTTGAGCGGAAATCGTCCAGAAGTAAAAAAGGGTCAAACAGAGGAACCTGACTATATCCAAACGCACGTTTAAGATGAACACCTGCTCCTTCAACCGTAGGCTTACTTTTCAAGACATTGCGTATCTTTCTCCTTTCCGTCATGGTGTCCCTCCTTTGTTTTTTTACCGGAAATGGCAAAATCTAAAGCATGAAATTTGTGAGTCAACCCTGACAGGGTTAATTATTCATAATTTTTGTTAAATCAGAAAGCAAAAACATCACAACCAAGATTCCATAATTCCGCTATCCCAACTATCACAGAGCGCACCGCTATAAAAGCCGATAGGGATATGCCCGCTTTGTCCATTCGTTCTCTGGATACTTAGCTTGAAGTTGTTCGTATGCCTCCTTAAGTCCTTTTGGATTTTTTGTATCCTTGTATTGGCATACACCTTTCAGGTAAATTGCCTCTGGCGCCATACTACTCTTAGGGAAATCAGACAAAATCTTCTCCATGTATGAAAGTGCCTCTTTAAATGCATTGAGATCAAAATGCACTTTTGCAATACCCAGCAATAATGAAGGAATTAATTCTTCGGGTGAAAGAAAACCGACTGTCCTGTGATGCTCTTTGCCCTCTGTATCAAGTATTATCAGGGTTGGAGTCCACTTCAGATTAAAATCGGTAGCCAGGGGTTGGGCATCAGAACGGGCGCGCAAGGGAATGAGAGAACTATTGATAAATTCTATAACTTCTTTATGCGGATACGAAACTGTATCCATTTGTTGACACCCGATTCAGCCAGGGTTAAAGAAATCAAGTAAGACCGGCTTTTTCTCAGATCGAGCCCTTGACAGAGCCGCATTCATTACCGTTTCCCATGAAATTTTGTTTTCCATAGTCTTATCTCCTTTATAGTAAAGTTAAGGTTCATATAGAATATCCATCCTTTTTTTCACCGGAAGCAAAAGACAAAAAGAGACAAAAGGGGTCAAATCTTTACAGGCTGTCCGAGAATACAAATTCATGGAACGGCTTAAATTTAGCCATATGATTGATCCTCCTCGGTTGGGTATCTTCTGGTAAGGGAAATAATGATACGGTCGGTTTACTCGACAAAATGAGTGACCTAAAAAAAGTTTTACCTGCTTGGTATCGTTTTGCCGGGAAGACTTCATTTCGCTTTATTATATCATTCAATTTTACCATCGCAACCAATTTGCCCTCATTTTCTGGCTAAATTGATGAAAACAGAAATGCCGCATTCTCGGACAACCTGAAAAGTTTGACCCATCGCTTCGCTTTAATATTCACTACAGCAGGGACAACCTTCTCTGATGCACTCACGACAGCCTTCGAATATGTATCGGGAAGCTCTTCATCCCCGGCAAAAAGGCCTCAGATATCCGTGAACCGTCAGGCTTGACTCCATATGCTGATATCGCTTGAAAAAGAGTCTCCATAATCATCTTTCTTCTTAAAATTTCATTTTTTAATTAGCATTTTCAAACTATTTTGATTATAGGTAAAAAGTATTGATTGTCAAATTTTCCTTCTTTCTGATTGAATTGCAAGATATAAGGAATTAATTAAAACAGCGAAGATAGACAGGTATCTCTTTCTCTTGATAATATAGAAATGTGCAAAAACTTGTATTCGGGTATCATTAACACATGGTCCCTTCCTCTTTGAATAAGTCCTTTTGGTATTTTTTTACTTGAATTGTTCTCCGTTTTGAATCTATGATAAAATGGCTCGGAAAGGAAATTATCTCTTTAAAAATCGTACATCAGTTTATGGTGGAGAAAAAGTATGATGGAGAATAAATCAATAGAGAATGATCTCTCGGATAAAAATACCTTAACACTGGATCTCTTAGAACATGTAACCGAACCTATTGGAAAGTATCCTTACCGAGGGTGGGAAACAGCATACCGTGAACAATGGAAATATGACTACACCGGCAGAACTACTCATTCTGTGAACTGTGCAGGTTCCTGTACCTGGAAGGTCTACGTCAAGAATAATATTGCCTTTAAAGAGGAGCAGTATGCAGACTATCCTGATATTAATCCAATTCTGCCTACGTATAATCCACGAGGTTGCCAGAAGGGTGCTAATTACAAGGAATATGTGTATGGTCCGCAACGTTTGAAATACCCATTAATGCGGGTCGGTGCCCGGGGTGAAGGGAAATGGAAAAGAATTTCCTGGGAAGAGGCAATGAGGCATATCGCCAATAAAATTGTCAATACCATAGCCACTCACGGTCCCGATACGATAACATTTTATTCAGCAAATCCTGCAAAGTTTGCAATTACATATGCGGGAGGTTTGCGTTTGGCAAACCTGATCGGTGGCGTTGTGTGTTCCTATTATGATTGGGTTTCTGATCTTCCTCCCGGTGAACCTATGACATGGGGTGTGCAAACCGATTCATGCGAGGCCGCCGACTGGTTTCATTCAAAATATATCATCGTATGGGGTTCAAATCTGCTAGAAACCCGCATTCCCGATGCCCATTTCTTGACGGAAACACGAATGCGGGGGACTAAAATAGTGGCTATCTTCCCGGAATACAATCCAACCTCAATCCACGCAGATATCTTTATTCCTGTAAAACCCGGAACCGACAGCGCCCTGGCCTTAGGTATGGCAAATTTTATTATAAATAAGGGACTCTACGATGAGGCATATATAAAACAGTATACCGATATGCCAATGCTTATCCGGATGGATAATGGAAAGTTCCTCAGAGAAAGCGATATGACCTCGAACAGCAGTCAAGAAAAATTCTATCTCTGGGACCAGAATACCGGGAAACCGGTCCTTGCGCCCGGCGCTCAGGGATTTCTTGGCTCTCAGGACTGGACGCTGAATCTTGATTCAATAAAACCCGCCCTTGAGGGTATCTTTACCGTACATACAAACACTGGTCCGGTTAAGGTAACCCCGGTCTTTTCGTTGTTGAAGCAAAAAGTTGCTGCTTATGATCTCGTAACGGTATCGGGTATTACCGGTGTGGAAGATTGTCTTATCGCGCGGATTGCGCGTGAGTTTGCAAGCACTAAGCCGGCCAGGATTATTGGGGGCGCAGGAACAAATCATTATTATCATAACGACCTTACGAACAGGAGCCATATATTACTTGCAGCTTTGACGGGCAATGTGGGAATACCAGGCGGGGGATTTGATCATTATGTGGGTCAGGAAAAAATCTGGTGTAAAGAAGGCACCTTTGACCTTGCTTATCCCCTTGGTAGCACAAAGCAGCGGTTTCAGCCAACAACACTTTGGACATTTATACACTCCCATATTATGTCAGACGTTGACAATCTTTGGCCGCATCCTATGATAGATTATATACGCGAAAGCGTTCACAATGGCTGGATGCCGCTGTTCCCTGAAGGGACGCTTGACAGTGGTAAATCGCCTAAGATTCTTTTTGTTTGGGGTTCAAATTTTCTAAATCAGGCAAAGGGGTTCGAATCAATATTGGCAAACCTTTGGCCAAAGCTTGATCTTGTCGTCGATATTGACTACCGCATGAATACAACAGGTCTTTATGCGGATATAATCCTGCCCGCGGCAAGTATGTTTGAGAAGTGGGATATCAGCACTACCGATCTTCACTCATATGTAAGTCCATTTACCCCTATCATAGAACCTCAGATGGAAAGTAAAACAGATTGGCAAATCTGGCAAACATTGGCCAGGGCACTTCAGGAAACAAAATTCTCATATCATGATACCTTGCCTGATGGAACTCCCGTTTACCGCGATTTTTCGACTTTGGTAAATGATTTTACCGCGCAGGGTACTTTAACATCTGATAAGGCTGCAGGGCAGTTTATTCTCGATAATTCGGTGGGGACACGAGGAATGACAATGGACGGAATCAATGAAAAGCCCCGGCGGTTTGTAGCCACGGGTAAGGAATTTACCAGTGATATCAAAGACGGAATTGCGTATTACGGCCTCCAGAGGATGTATGAATTAAAGCAGCCACTTTCTACACTAACAGGCCGTCAGCAATTCTATATTGATCATCCCTGGTTCCTCGAGTTTGGAGAAGAATTGCCGGCGTATAAACCTCCTGTTCAGGAAGATAAGTACCCGCTCCGATGGATTACTCCCCATAGCCGCTGGAGTATTCATTCAACATGGCGGGATGCAAAGTATCAATTGCGGTTGCAAAGGGGACAGCCTGTTGTGTACTTAAATCCGTCTGAAGCTACCGCCCGTAATTTGATTGATAATGATGCCCTTGAGATTTACAATAATTACGGAAAGATATTAGCCCATCTCTGCATTTCACCAAGAATCCCTCCGGGTATGGCACTGATGTACCATGGATGGGAATATTATAGCTTTCGTAAAGGCGGTTTTCAGAGCCCGACAACGATTCGCATAAAACCAACACAGCTTGTCGGTGGATATGGGCAACTCAAGTTTAAGGCCAATTATTGGGGTCCAACGGGGAATCAGAAGGATACGCGGGTAGAGGTTCGTAAGTATAAGAGCGGATAGAGGTGTATTTTCACCATTCTCAGGAAACTGACAAACTGGAGAGTAATGCGCTATTTGCGGGAAAAGACAAAAGAAGATGTCTCTGTAGCGCCGTTAGGAGGGTGGTCTTCGATAATGCTCACATCATTTAAGTAACTCCACTCAAACCTTCAGGTCTGATCCTTTATCGTTTTATTTAAGTGACTATGTGAAGAGTAATAATTATTATGGCAATCATGAGACAGATTCAAATGGTTTTTGATCTTAACAAATGCATTGGATGTCATACATGCGCCATGGCATGCAAGACGATGTGGACGGATAGAGATGCAGGACAGATGCACATGTATTGGATGAATGTAGAAACACGGCCTGGCACAGGGTACCCAAAAGATTGGGAAAATCTGGGCGGTTGGTTTAATGCCGATAGAAATACTATACCGCTTCCTCATATTCACGAAGGTTATGGCACACCCTGGGAATATAACTATAAGGAGGTACTGAAAACAGAGGGAGGAGATACTCCTGCTCCAAAACTAATTCCATCGCCGGACCCTTCAGAGTATCCTTATGCCAGCAACTGGGATGAAGATGTGGGTAAGGGAACTTTTCCGAACTCCTACTATTTTTATCTGCCACGCATCTGTAATCACTGCACTGACCCTGCATGCCTGGAAGCTTGTCCCCGGCAGGCCGTTTATAAACGGAGTGAAGACGGCATTGTTCTGATCGATCCAAAGAGATGCAGAGGCTATCGTTACTGTGTTAAGGGGTGCCCTTATAAAAAAGTTTACTACAATCCAGAAGAAAAGATATCCCAAAAATGTGTTTTTTGTTATCCAAGAATTGAGGAGCGTAAAGGGAACTTCTGCTCAACACAGTGTGCCGGCCGCATAAGCTGGATTGGTTACGCTGATGATACAAAGAGTAATATCTATAAATTGATAAACACATGGAAGGTTGCTTTGCGGTTACACCCTGAATATAAAACCGAACCTAATGTGTTCTATATTCCACCTCTCAGCCCACCTACCTATTCATTTACCAGCAAGTTAACGGATAGTCCGCGTATCCCTATTGATATGCTGGCAAAGATGTTTGGTGATACCCACGATCAGAATTATGACCAACGAGTAACTCGTATTAAACAAATCTTTGATATTCTTCAAAACGAACGAAATAAAGTTGCATCTGGTGGAAATTCTGAACTGATTGATATTTTAATCTCGCGTTCAGAGGCAGACCGCTTTCAGATATAAATAAGAAAATTTCAAATTCAAAAACATTTATAGAAGTAATATCTTAACCATGCCCGATCATGATCTCAGCGGCTCGTCGAGGGCCATTACAGCAGTATATATACAGGGGCCTGTAACCCTTGCCCCATTAGACCCTGCTTGGATCCAGACCCCGGAAACTGTAATAACCCTCAGTAGGCGGATTCATGAGACGGGGGCCAAAATGGTTGACATGGGTAATGAAAACAGGCGTATCAAGGTGAAAGTAGTGCACAATGGAACTGATATCTTTTTCTTCTACCAGTGGGATGAGAGTACCCCAAATGTTACGGTAAATGATTACTCGCTTTTTGCCGATGCCTTTGCTATGGAAATCCCCCTTATAACAGAGGTAAGTCCTATCTGGATGGGCGCCAAGGACAAACCTGTAAATATCATTTACTGGAGAGCAGACCTTGCCAGACCTGAAAACATCGTTGGTGGAGGCATTGGTACCACTCAAATAAGTTCAGATACGGAATCTCAAAATATCAGACATTATCAGAATTGGGCTAATGGAGTATGGACAGTAATTATAACTCGACCTATGACTACCGCCTCGCACAATCAGGTCTCTTTTGTTCGTAGCGCCACTTATAGGCTAGCCCTTGCCAATTGGAAAGGTGGAAGTGATGCTGAAAGGGGAGGGAACAAAATAATCTCTGATTGGCTGTATCTTTTTATTAAATAGTACCCGGAATAGGGACTGATGAATAACGTATTCCTGACGCCATTATCTGCAAACCATACAGAATCAATTAATAGAAGTTATCTATACAAATTGCTTTCTTTCGGATTCCGTTATCCTACTTCAGAAACTTTTAAAACATTTCAAAATGGGGAATTTTTTGTTAGGTTATGGGATACCATATCATTACTTCCGCATGTAAAGTTCATGAAGACCGAACAAGCGGAACAGGGCAAAAATGTTCAAAATGACTTGGGAAAAAGCACCTATGAAGATTTTGTAGTAAAATTAATCCAAACCTTCGATATCGGTATTCCAGAACCACCATGCCCGCCGTATGAAGGATTTTATCGGAGCAAATCAAGAACTGCCGTCATGCTGGAGGTAACTGAGTTTTACAGGCATTTTGGTCTTGCAATGAGCAAGAGGGATGGTAAACGCGAACTTCCTGATCATCTTTGTGTTGAGCTGGAGTTTCTTCATTTCCTCGCTTTTAAAGAATCACAAACTAGAATTGATAAAGATTCAAAATCTCTGGAAGGATATCTTCTTGCACAAAAAGACTTTCTCAATCGCCATCCGGCACAATGGGTTCCAAAGTTCTGCGACTCACTTTGCAACCGGGTTGATATCCCGTTCTATAATTTACTTGCCCGGGTTACCGCAATGTTTATCACTCATGAACTTGAATTGATAACTTCCCATATAAAACCCTTTTTAAAGAAAAATGAGGGGCCATAAGTACTGTAAATTTCGTGTCCCAACATACGTAGCATCGCCGTCAATTGACCGCGATGATGCGCTGTGTGGGTTATCCTCCTCGTCATAATCCATGCCCGCGAGCGCTTAACGTAAAAGAATGGGACAACCTTTTCCCACCAGAACCTGCCCGTCTTTTGCAAGGCTGCAAATCGTTTTCCGGAATCATCTGCATAGCGCTTTATAAATTCCAAACGGGTTTCCTGTTTCGGTAAAGGTGGAGCACCAACACCGATTTCCGGCATGTTGCGAAACCATAGATTTTCGCTCACACATTGATGTATCATATGCTCAAGGGCATTTCTCCCACACCTATCGTGCGGGCGTGGACGTACACGCATATCTTCGTCCTTGTTCTGTTTTGGGTAAAGGAACGTTTCTACGAGCATGTGCTATTGCCATTACTTTCGATTGTGATAGAGTTCTGCTTATTTGATTTTATCTTTCTATGTCTACAGCATAGCAAACATGGATTCAAAAGTTCGGCACTATTCGTGGGTATAGGGCAGGGCATTGCCCACCAAAACTATCCTACAGGTTTCTTTGTCGTGTAGCTCGTAATCAAGTTTCTGCAAGACGGCAGATGGCCTGATAACAGTTTGCCCAATCCCTCGATGTCGTTGCGCCAGTCACGATGCAGTTCGCTGGCAACGGCCATCCAGTTCATCAATTGCACACATGCCTGCTGCCATGCGCGTCCACGCTGCGTAGCGAGTAACCTCATTAAAGGTGCCGGAAGCGTCGGTAACGACGAAAACATCGAAACCTTCCTCCTGCGCGGAAAGCACTGGGAAGGCTACGCATACTTCTGTCAGGGCGCCGGCAATGAGCAACTGTTTGCGGCCGGCCAGCGCGAGGACGTTGTTCCTGAACTCGTCCGGCGAATAGCCCTGCTCAAGATTGACGAGGCCGGATTGATGGTCAGCGAGAAGGACTGCAGCATTATCCCAGGAAAGACGGCGGTAAGTATATTTAGTATTCCTAGCGCAGCTACGCCGCAACCAAAGCTTTAAAACCGTCCTCCCATAGTGT
>NZ_MJUW02000073.1 GCF_001753675.2 Candidatus Brocadia sapporoensis
AGGGTATTACAGAAGGTCGATTTTCGCACTGCGAAAATCGTTTGCAGAATTTAGGTAAAACACAATGAATTTTGATGTTGTAGGGAGGACATTTAGCAACACGTCTCTACAAAATCATCCCATTTTTTGTTTGACTAAAGAAAACATACGTATAATTTGTTGTTGTACTTTGCACGATAGAATATTATTATAAATGGATATTCTGAATAATCCTGAGACATAACATGAAATATTCCTAACATTCTGCATGCAGGAGGAGGTGATTAAAGGAAAAAAGTTTTATACGAGAGGTTTTTTGTACTAGAAAGACAATTTAAAAACACATTAAAAAAGGAGGGAGAGGAGAACATGATAAGAATTAAAATTGTGCTCGTAGGTGGTTTGGTGACAAGTTTGTTCATTGCTGGCTGTGGAAAGAAACAAGAACAGGCTGGGTATGTCGAAACCAAAATGGAAGAGGGCAAGGAAATAATTCAGCAGGAAAAACAAGAGGCAGTACAAAAAAAAGAATCCATGACAGAGCAGGCTGAAGGGAAGGCGGCAAAGAGCGAACTGGAAAAGACAAAATCTGAAGCAGTGTCTGCAAAAGATAAAACGGACTCAATCATCAAAGAGCTTATCGCCAAAGCCAAAGCATTGCTTGATAAAGGTGAGTATAAAGAAGCCGGCGCTACCGCACAGGATGTATTGAATAATTATGATAGTGAATCACAGGAGGCAAAGAATATTATTGCCACCGTTACTGAAAAACTCAAGGCCACGGCTACAGAAAAGAGCGAGGAAATTACAAAAGGCCTCAAAGGGAAATTGGAAGGTTTAGGGAAGTAATGTGTCTATTGCTGTTTTAGACCTTTTGAAGCAGAATTCCAGAATCGAAAACGAAACAGGAAAAATAGATAGTGGGATAACGGGATAAGACTGAATTATTGTATGTTTTACGGTATTCTTTCAAGTCACACAGAAAATCAGGAAAACAACCGTGTATTGAAGGTCTTATCCCTGCCGGCAGGCACAAAAAAGAAAAGAATTTAATCAGAAAACTCCAAAGCCACTTTTATTAGTGACGTATAGTATGCCGTTTACAAAGCACAATACGTTCGTAACTTGTGGAAATTAGGAATGCTGTCTTTCTACATTGACTACAAATTCAATAAGTAGCCCGGTTGTGCATTCCTTTTCTTTGGTGCCCAATGTCGCAGAAGGAATAAAAAAGGCATGCAACCTCTTTATAATTTGATTACGTGTTGCCTCTTGCCTCATAGGTAAAAGATATTTCTTAAATTATCAGGAGAAGGAGATGCCATGAAAAGAAACATAGTGTTGTTTACTGGAGCGCTTGCACTGATGATATGCCTTTCTGTGCAGGCGTTTGCTAATGGACTTTACTGGGAGAGCACTCGCGCCGGGAGAGAAGGCAAGGGAAATGGGGTGTCGAAGTCCTACTACATGCCACGCATGTACAAGATTGTGATGGAAGACAACAAGGGCGCGGTCATTATCCGTCTTGACAAAGAGGAGATGCTGATGCTGAACCATAAGAAAAAAACCTATCAGGAAATGACCTTCAACGAGATGGAAACAATGATGAAAGGCGTAAGCTCGCAGATGCAGGAGGTGGCGAAGCAGATGGAGAAAGAACTGGCGGCAATGCCCGCAGAACAGAGAAAGATGGTCGAGCAGATGATGGGAAAAAATCTGATAAAGAAACAAGAAGAGAAAACCGTCGTGAAGGCTGGCGAGACGAAGAACATCAGCAACTACGCCTGCACGAAATATATTTTAAAAGAAGGTGACAAGGATGTCGCAACAATATGGGCAACAAAGGATATTGACGATTTCAAGGCAATGCAGCAGGACATGGAGGAGTTTGGCAAGCGGATGGCCACAATGATGCCGGGGAATTTAGAGGGACAGATGGATCGCTCTATTGCGTTAGTAGATGGCTTCCCGGTACGTACAGAAATGACGGATGGAACTACAATGACAGTAACAAATGCGGAGAAGCGCTCAATCCCTGTAAGCGAATTCGAAGCGCCGTCCGGATATAAAAAAGAAAAACTACCCGTGGGGACGAAGGGAGGGAACTAATTTCCTGTATATAACAAGTGAGCACATCCTAAAAATTAGCGCGTCCAGAAAAGAGTACCGTTTTCATAAATACGTCAATCATGAAAATTTGAATCCATGGTTCTTGTTCACCCGTGTTCCCTACCGATCTAAGGAATAAGACCGAATTGCTGGCTTAACTGTGCTATCAGAGCTTCCCTTTGAAAGAGGGTTTATCTTGCAGGACTAGCACGAAGCATTCGAAGATCATCTTTCAGCAGTCTTCCGGTCTCCGCGTTAATCCTCGACATATGTACAGTTGAACCCCATCTTGGATCAATTGCAGCTAACCTCTCCACGGTAGCAAGCGCTGTTTCGGCATATCTTAGTTCTTCAGTCATGTCTTCACTTCTTGAGCCAGGTACCGCAAACGACCGTGAGCTCCAGCTAAAATCACGTTGGTACTGGGTTTGACACAGCATTTGTTCAGCTAACGCAAAGCGATCTTCCCGCGTACATCTCATTGATGCTCGGCATACATAGTCGTCAGATTGCGAAAAATCGGAAGTGCCTGATCACATTTTTTATGTGCCATTAGGGAGTCTCCACGATAAAGAGCCACATCGCCCAATTAATACATGCAATAGCATAGGCTGTATTCTCTCTTACCGACAACTTACATGCAACATCTTTGACTTGCTGGTAAGCTTTCTTTGCGGCGTCGAGATTATCTGCTCGTAATCTGAAATCGCCTTGCATGAGCAGTCTGTTTGCGAGATAGGTAACCTGTTGTTTGTTGATATTGCTGATCCTCAAGATAGAAGCAGCGGTATTTTTGTTTCAGGTCTCTCTTGAAGAGGCAAAACTTGATTTCGAGGGCGGTCACATTTTTAATACTTATGCTAATTGGAAAAATAGCCTCACATGCGACGAATTCCATACGGTTGCTAGGTGACACCCATCTGTAACAACCGCACAGCAGCACGATCAGGAATGGGCGACTTCGTTTGATTTCTTTAGGCAAGCTATAAATACGGTCAACTCATGCTGTTTTTTGATATCGGTCTCAACTGATTTAACGCATTGCCGGAAATCAATCCATTTTAGGTGATGTCGGTGTCTTAATTTATTACGCATACCTGTTTCTCATTTGAAGCAATGATGAATGGTAACGGTATTTGCGTTTTACCGACAACAAGCTTTACGCTTGACATAAAATTTATATAATATTAATATAAAGTTTTAGAATAACTTTTGTCGTATCAAATATTTATCGTTAAACAGAGTGGACTAAATTTTCTATCCAAAAGAGCCATAAGATACTTTCCACCGATGATAGCACGACGATGCTTGTGTTACTCGGTGGCCTGCATGAAGAAATTATTAAAACAGGCGATCCCGTAATTGTTCGTGGTACAGAGACCAGCCGATTCTGTGCCGATGGGGTATTATTCAAAGAAGAGATACGATAACGGGCTGGGTTTTCCCTTGTCGGCAAGCAAAGGGAGTTTGGTACTTTTATCTTCGGGAGTGAAAAACCAAACAGTTTTTATACGCAGTGTTACTATTTACTCTGACAGATAGCACCACAAGTTTCTATTGACATGAAAAACTCAGAGATGTCCAACCGTATTAAGACTTCCGAAGAACGGTATGAAAAATTATTTAACTATGCTGCCTTTGACTCTTTTGAAAAAGTCCTTAGACCGAAACGATTACCAGGGACAGGAAACGGAGCATCATTGTTTTTAAAGGAGTTTTTCTTTCATGGATAACTTGCTCAATATTCTCTCAAACCTTGGCTCCCCTAAGATCATGGTTATTGGTGATTTTATGCTTGATAAATACGTATGGGGCGAGGTAAAACGCATTTCGCAGGAAGCGCCAATACCCGTTATAAGTGTTTCTTCTGAAGATGTTCGGCCCGGGGGGGCCGGAAGTGTTGTGAACAATCTGCAGACACTGGGTGCACAGGTGCTTGCGTGCGGAATTATTGGCGATGACGATCATGGGCATACCCTTATGAATATCTTCCGCAGTTTGGGAATTGATATTGAAGGAATCCGTATTGACAAAAGCCGTCCCACTATTCTGAAGATGCGTTTTCTGGGCCATTTGCAAACCGCGGGGAAGGGGATACAGCAACTATTGCGTGTCGATTATGAAAAGACCCATGTTATATCCGAAAATATTGAGACACAACTTGTCAGTTATCTGAATAAAACCATACCCGGATGCGATATCGTTCTGGTGTCCGATATGAATAAAGGCTTGCTTTCTCACTCCTTGTTAAAAACCATCGTGACCATCAGCAAAAAGAATAAAAAGATCGTGATCGTTGACCCGAAAATGATGAGCGATTATTCCTGTTACGAGGGTTTTACCGCGATGACTCCCAACAGGATTGAAACGGAGATTGCCACCGGAATAAAAATCGATGACATTGATAGCCTGTATCGCGCTGGAATTAAACTGGTTTCCAGCCTCTCGTTGGAATACTGCATCATTACCATCGATAAAGAAGGCATGTTTCTCTACTCTAAGAATGGCAACGGAAAGATTATTCCAACCGTTCCGCGGACGGTATTCGACGTAACAGGAGCCGGCGATATGGTACTCAGCATGTTTGGTATGATCGTTGGCAGCGGCTATGGTTTTGAGGATGCTGCACTTCTTGCCAATATTGCTGCGGGAATAGAAATAGGAAAAATTGGTGCGACACCGGTCAGCAAGGGTGAAATTCTCAGTGAACTTATAGGCGGGAAAAGCCAGATGTCGGGCAAGATTAAAGACACCGGGGTAATACAGGGTATTTTAAACGAGCATAGAAAGAAAAATGATAAAATTGTGTTTACCAATGGTTGCTTTGATATATTACATATAGGCCACATTGAGTACCTGAAATTTGCCCGAAAACAGGGAGACTTGCTTGTTGTAGGGTTGAATACTGATCGCTCAGTCAGAAATCAAAAGGGGCCGACGCGTCCCTTTGTTTCTGAAACGGAGCGGGCCAAAATGCTGGCGGCATTAGAAGATGTAACCTATGTAGTGACGTTTGATGAGTTGACACCCCTGGATTTAATCAAAGCGGTAAAACCAGATGTGCTGGTGAAGGGTGAAGACTGGAAAAACGCAGGGGCAGTGGGGAAGGAATTTGTAGAATCCTACGGAGGGAAAGTTCTGTATGCACCTTTTGTGGAGGGTATTTCAACCACAAACATTGTTTCCCGGATAATCGAGAGACACAGCCAGATGGGATCTATGAAAGATGCAGCGAGCCAGATACAATAAATAGAGAGGGCGGGATCCATGGACGACATAGAAATTCAATTACAAGAAAGTATAGACACGCAAAAAGCGTTATTATTAACACATCTCGATATCGTGAAGAACATAGCCGGCATACTTATTACGGCATTAAAAAACGGTCACCGGCTGTATCTCATTGGTAACGGAGGAAGCGCAGCAGATGCACAGCATATTGCCGGAGAATTGGTCGGAAGGTTCAAGATGAACCGGCGTCCCCTTCCGGCAATTGCCCTGACGACGGATACATCTGTTATAACGGCTCTGGCAAATGATTTTGGATATGATACCTGTTTTGCAAGACAGATAGAGGCTCTGACGAACCCGGGCGATGTTGTGCTGGCGCTGAGTACCAGCGGAAATTCAAAAAATATCCTCAATGCGGTTCAAATTGCAAGGGATCGTGGGGCAATTACCATCGGGTTTACCGGGAAGGATGGTGGCCTTTTAAAAGAAGCTGTGGATATCTGCTTAAGAATTCCGTCAACCAATACACCCCGGATACAGGAATGTCATATCACCATTGGACACATTCTCTGTTCCATGGTTGAGAAGGAACTCTTTGAAACGGTAAAGAAATGAAAAAGAGAAAGGCTGTATTTCTTGACCGGGACGGAACACTTGTCGTCCACGAGGATTATCTCAGTTCTCCTGATCAACTAAAATTATTGCCCAATGCCTCGCGGGGAATTCGTCTTTTTCAGGAACACGGGTATCTGGTCATTGTCGTTACCAATCAATCTGGTATAGCACGGGGTTTTTTTGATGAGGAACAATTGATGCTTATCCATTCGAAATTGAAGGCTATGCTGAAAGACGAGGGAGTAGTCATTGACGATTGGTATTTTTGTCCGCATCACAGTGAAGGAAAGATAGATTACTACCGGGTGGATTGCGATTGCAGAAAGCCCAAACCGGGGATGATTCTTGCAGCTGCCCGAAAATACCACATTGATTTGTCGCAATCCCTAATGATTGGTGATTCAGAGTCAGATATGCTGGCAGGAAAAAATGCAGGATGTAAAACGATGCTAATAAAACACAATCAGAGCGATGATACCTGTATCACTTCTGAGATCGGGATCGATTACAGCGTAAAAAATTTACTGGAGGCCGCAAAGATTTTTACTCTAGAAGCGTGAGGATTTTTGCAATGCCGGAATAGGGAGTATTGTTTCTTAAAACTGGCCGGCGAATTCTGGAACCAATGGCCTATTTATCGCGTCTTTCCTGGTCAGGTTTGGTCTCTTTAACGATCCAATTCAAATAATCTTCCGAGCCCTGAGTGATCGGCATCGCAATAATTTCCGGCACTTCATAACTATGCAATTGTCTGACGCGTTTTTCTATGGTGCCGAACAATTCTTCCCGCGTCTTGCATAGCATGAGCACTTCTTGTTCACTATGTAGTTTGCCTTGCCACCGGAAAATGGACTCAACGGATTGAACGATATTACAACAGGCAATAAGGTTTTCTTCTATCAGGATGTGCCCAATTTTTTTCGCCTCATTGCTTGAGGCGGCTGTTATAAAAATGACAATAGCTTTTGATGTTTTCTGGGGTATCATTCGATTCAACGTTTATCAATGGTTCGTTGGTCACACATGCCGCCACGTTTTTTTAAAAGAGCTTCTATTTCATCACTGTCGTCTTCATCACGAGTCACGTATACCAGCGTGCAACGGCAACCTTTTGGATTTTTACACCGTGAATGCGGCGGTCTAATTTGTTGTAGTATTTTATGATTGGGAAGTATATGTTTTCCATCTAATTCCATGCATGCCTCACAGGTATTTGCATCTTTCGTTGCGGAATAAAAGATGTAGGCAATCTCTTTCAGATGCGGGGGGTTGGTATCAGATTTTTTGCCTGTATGATATTGAACGCCATTCCCAGCATGCTTGTCTTTGAACCTATTTTTAATGAGGTAATAAATTATATAGCCTGCTATAAAAAATACGATAAAGCGCGTCATTAATTATGCTATCACCGTGTAAAAACATCCCTTTCAGACAAGTTTTCTGTATTTATCTTTGCGCTCTTTACAAAGAGTGGACTGGTTGAGACTTACTGCTTTAGGTTGTACCTTTTGGCTTTCTTATCATAAACAAAAATAATCCGCCTATTACTAACACCGTTTGTGTTAAGATGATACATTTGATCCATATTGCACAACATTTCCATATTAATTCTGGCCCTCGAATCATCTCAATTGCATGAGAAACACGTCTGAAGGCATAGATAGCAATCAATGAAATGAGCATTACCATAATTGTTATAATGAATGACTTGAGTTTTTGTTTCATCGTTCCCATCTTTCTTGATCTGGCGCCCGTCAAATTATAAAAATTATTTTGTAACAATCACCTTTTCAGGGTCATCCTGAGTATCAACGCTTTTTTTGTTTTGTCCCTGTACATCTGAATTCACCTTGATGGCTTTCTTATATTCTGTAATTGCCTCGTCTATCATGCCCTTTTCCTCATAGGCATATGCCAAATTATACAGGGCATTCGTATTTGTTGGATCGGCGCCCACCGTCTTCTTAAATTGAGTTATAGCATCTTCTGTCATGTTTTTACTTGCGTATGCCAGACCCAAATGAAAATGAGCCCTTGAGGACGATGGGTTAAATTCCAACAATTTTTTCCATGCGGAAATAGCCTCGCTATAGAAACCTTGTTGCAAGTAAACCATGCCGAGCTTATCGTAAGCTTCGCTGAAGTTTGGATTCATTGCAATTGCCTTGTTAAAGAGGATGACGGCTTTATCGAGAAAGCCTTTGTCTGCATAGGCCTCGCCTAGTTTATACATGGTACGAGTATTGTCGGGATGGGCCTTCAGGATCTTTTCGTATTCATAAATTGCTTCATCACAAAGTCCTTTTCCAAGATAAGCATCGCCAAGTTTTAATTGTGCAAGGACGTTTGATGGGTCTTTGGAAAGGGTTTCTTTGTATGCGCTGATGGCGTCATCTAACATTCCTTTCATGCTATAAGCATCACCCAAGTAGCAAGATGCCATGATATCGCTGGGGTCTTCCGCAAGCACCTTTTTGAATGAAAGAATTGCTTCGTCAAAAAATCCTCTTACAAATTGATTGTATCCCGTTATATTTCCGGGAGCAATTCCCTTGTTCACAATCTGATATGCCTTAGTTTTTTCATATATCTTTTTTTCTTCATTCGCTAAATCTAAATTCTTCTTTGCTTCCATATCTTTGGGATTTATTTTTAGCGCCAAATTATGCTCTACAATCGCTTTATCGAACAGGTTCTTCTGTCTGTACGCAAACCCCAGATTGTCATGAGCCTTGGAATAATCCGGATTAAACTTAATTGCTAAGGTAAATTCTTCGATTGCTTCATCAAACATCTTTTGTCTGCTATAGGCCACACCCAGATTGTTATGAACTTCTGCAAAATCTGGTTTGATTAGAAGAGCTCTTTTAAAATAGAGAATTGCCTCATCGAGCATATTTTTATTTACATATTTTGCACCCAGATTATTAAACTGCATCGCTAACTGGTATTCATCGGATTTATGAGCGTCATGTTTTTTGGTTTGGGAAACACAACCGAGGAGGCACAGGATAATGCCTATTCCTAACAATGACTTTTTCATACAGTATGCTCCTTAATTAGCGCGAACGTAATGGCGCCGGCAAAGCCTAAATCTTTGTGTAAATGTATAATGAATCGACATCAAAGTCAATAATAAAAACATATAACCATTGCTTCTTGTTGGTTTTATGAGAACAAAGGCCGGAAGGAATTTTCTGGACAAATTAGACAATCATATCGAAGAGAAGGCTTTTGCGCGGAAGAAACTTACAGCCTAACTCACACATTTCCAGCAATTCCTTTACTCGGATCACCTCTGCGAAGATCTTGTTTCCATCGTGATCATACTCAGGAGAAATGGCCAGAACGCTTGCATCTGTCTTTTTTTCGGGGAAGATAACCAAAAGACTGTTCTTGGCTATTTTTTTCTTCGTTCTTATTCGTAACCCGCTTTTTGAAATGTCAACAACGGTGCCCGCATAAGCTGGTTTTTTGAGTTCATTTACCTTTTTAAACTTACACGTAAAGATATGATAAAGTCGTTCTAGTCTCATTAGGTCGGAAAAATTGTCTGTAGCTTTATTTCCTTCTTTTTGTGATTTCGTTACATGTTCTTCTTCCCGGTTGCTGATCATGGCGTCAATGCGATTCCTTGTCTCATGAAGTTCATCTTGAGACAGACTAGCTAATAATTTTGTCATTTTTTTTATTGAAGACATATCCTGAAATTTATCATTTTACTACGATCTGAGGTTTTTGCACATGAACAACTTCCGTGTGTACTCATTATGATGAATCGAACGAAGAAAAACAACTTTATTTTTATTACTTATGCATGCAATAATCTCGATACTTCTGCCTGCAAGGTATTTGTTACGTGAATTGTGTATTCACGATCAGTCCTTGAATTGTCAAATGACAGAGGCTTACCAAACGATATTTTGATGTGTCTTTTTTCTGGATGGGATAACCATCCGCGTTTTGGCATAAGTTGACTACTGCCGCAAATTGCCATAGGTATAACCCTTTTCCCTGATTTTAAGATGATCAGTGAAATTCCTCTTTTGAAAGGGGCAAGTTTGCCATCCTCGCTTCTCGTTCCTTCCGGAAATATCACAATAGACTTCTTTGACAATAGTTTCTTAATGGCGGTCAGAAGGGTTTCATAAGCCTTTCTGTCGTCAGTCCTCTGAATCGGAATATGTCCCGATACGGTCATAAATGAGCCCAGAATTGGAATGTGGAAGATAGTATCCTTCGAAATAAAGCTAAAGTTTGTTGGGATAAAGGCCAGAGAGAGCTTAATGTCTATCATGCTTTGATGATTTGAAATAAAGATCAGGGGCTCATTTTTTGGGATGTTCTCTATACCCTGAATTTTCACCTGTATGCCAAGGAGCTTAAATGCAATACGACTAGAGACTCTTTCTAATGTATTAAATGCATTTTCCTTCTTTTTCGTGTCTAGACTTACAACAATAGCGATTAATGTTGAAAGCATCCAAATTGAGACGAATAACACCCACGAATATAGGGTGAAAACTATCTGATATAATTTATACATGAAATTCATTTTAACGATAAATCTGTGTTTTTCAAGAAAGAAGATTTTGTTTGACAAATGGATACACACGGCATAACCTTAACATCATATGAAAAGGGATGTTCGAAAACATACCATGATGATAAAATTTGTGAAAGAGTTAATTTTTAAGTCGATTCGATTAAAAAAAGATTTTATCGACTTTTTAACCCTTCTTAACTTCAGGGACAAGGGAGTACATGACAGCCAAGGTATTATAAATGCGTCTTTGCGGACAGTTTGCAAGGATGGCATTAAAAACAGGGTATACAGTGGAATGTTACTCTTATTCTCCATCAGTCTGTTCCTTCTGATGATAGGTGCAGCAGGAGTCTATATCCTTTTCCGATTTCCTATGGGATTGAGTGTTTTTTATGCTGGCAGCCTTATCGTACTTTGTCTGGCATTTTACAGGGTATTGCTGCTTCCATTGCTGTCCTTGCTGCGCAGAGATAACATTGCACTCCTGATTGAGCAGAAATATCCCTCCTTAAATGACCGCCTTATCAGTTCGATACAATTGTCTGCTGACAAATCACAGAAAAAGATCTCAGGATATTCTGAACAGTTGATCTCAATGCTGATGGATGATACCGCAAAGCAATTAAGACAATTAGACCTTAGCCATGTGATTAGCAAACGATTTTTCCGCTTGAGCTGTGTCGTGCTGATTGCATCTGTGTTTATTTTTAGTGTGATTTGTGCGAGCAAGCCTTCATACATTAAGAAAAATATACCCTTCCTCTTGAGCTACTTGAGAAACGGAAAGGCGATAGGAGATGACGGGCTTGTTGTCTCTCCTGGTCCTGTCATCGGCGATATTGCCGTGAGCTTCCGATTCCCACTTTATTCAGGGCTACAACCAAAGACTGTGTATAATACCAGCGGTGATATCAGGGCGTTAAAAGGAAGTGAAGTTCGTATGAGTGCAATCAGCGACCGATCTCTGTTATCTGCAGCGATGATCTTTAACAGTTCAACAAAAATACCTTTTGAGGTAGAAAACGGGCATACGATAAAAGGCGTCTTATCGCTGCTTGAGAGTGGCACTTATATCTTTGAAACCACCGACTCCCATGGGCGGACTGTTCAGGATGTTACATCACATACGATTCAGGTTGACCCGGACCATTCTCCTGAAGTAACGATAAATGTGCCGGCAAAAGATCTTACGGTGCATGAGAAGGACACTGTTGAACTTCGGTACACGGCGAAAGATGATTTCGGCATTAGTGAAATTTCCCTTGTTTTTGAACAGGGTGACGAAAAAAACACAAAAGTTCTTGCCAGTTTTGCTAAAAAGCAACTCCAGTATAGTGGCGCATTTATATGGTCACTGAGCGAATTGACCTTACAGCCAGATGACAGAATCACATACCACATAGAGGTAAAGGATAACGATGCGATTTCGGGTCCCAAGGTTAACAGGTCCGCAACGTATTGTTTGGAAATATATAGTTCCAGGAAAAAACACATAGAATTGGTGCAGCTTCAGGAGGCCCTTCTGCAGGAACTAATCCATATGCTATCGGATGATCTCGTGAAAAGGATCGACGACGAAAAGTGTACGGTGACGGAATATCTGATCATGGCGCAAGATAGTATCCAGGAACGCGGAGAAAGGATTGTTAACCTTTTTACCGATATTTTGGTGGGTATGCAGGACGATGTGAGAGCAAATTATAGCGTCTTTTATTCCCTAGAAAATTTAAAAAACAAATTTCGCAACGTTACGGAAAAGAAGCGAGCAGCAATACGCCAATCCGTCATTAATGCGGGTGAAAGTACCATTCCCGTTTCACTGCTGCATGACTTGCAAAAATCCCAGGACGAAGAGGTGGTTGAAGTTGAAGATTGTATCATCTTCTTGAACGATTTGATAAGAAAGCAAAAGATGGAGGAGGTTATGGATACGGGAAAAAATCTGGTTCGATCCCGGGATAATATGGAAAAATTGCTTGAAAAGTTACGGGAGGGTGAAGACGCAAAACTTAGTGAAAAGGTGCTTTCGGAACTCAAACGGATAGAAGAAACAATCCGGCAGATGATGGAAAAACTTATGCAGATGGCGCAGGGGGAGCACATGGATGAATTTTTAAATGCAGACGCACTCAAACGGATTGAGCAAAACGATATTATGAAGGAGATGGCAGAAATGAAGGATGCATTCAATAAAGGAGATTTGGATGCAGCCCTGCAAGCAGCCCGGAGATTCCTTTCTGCCCTTCAGGGCATGATGGACCAACTGGAATCATCTGCACAGAATTTTACAGATTCAACCTATAACAAGATGCTGGAGGATACCAATCAACTCCTGGATAAAATATCTGAATTGGAAAATAAAGAAAAAAAACTTACAGACAATACCGATGCCTTGAAAAGAGATATCCAGAAACGTTTGTCGGAAGCGACAGAGGAAATCTTTCAGTCTTTTTTCAAAAAACAAAAAGAACGGGTGTCTGCTATAAAAAGAGATGTTAATGACATAAAAGATATATTGGCAGAAAATAAGTTATTGCAGGAATATTTACAGGTAAATCATGAATTAAAACGTATGTCAGAAGAAAGAGAGATGATGACAGACCGGTTTCGTGAATTGTTTGAAGGTGAAGAATGGGATGCCGATCATGATAAATTCGATAAAGTGACAGAAACAGCGAAGAAAAATGCTGAATTGAACCGGGCAATCAATAAAGATCCATTGCAGAGAGACTTCCTGTCTGTGTCCCGCGATATACCACAGGCGGAGGAATCCCTGTCTCATCTGGAAGAGATGTTAAATGCGCGGGAGGTAAGAGATTCCCTGGATCTGGCAAAGGAATTATCAGGCAAGTTAAATCAATGGAACAGCCGTATGAAACATACCCTGGGGCAGAAAACAGGTGCCCCGAAAGGGGAGATAACACAAAAAGACCGGGTGGTGCCTGAAAGGGTCGATGATGCTGCACGACAAAATCAGCAGATTATTCAGGATCTCGAAATAATGATGAGGACGCTTGAAGATCAGCAACTTGCCAGTATGACACAGGAAGAACAGGATACCTTACAGAAATATGCTAAAGAACAAAAGGATTTGCAGGAAGAGACAGATGATCTCAGGGAAATGGCGGGCAAACTATCTCAAAAAAATCCTTTTATGGATGAGAATGCAGATAATCAGCTCAACCTTGCGGCAAAATCCATGGAAGGAGCGGGAAAGAAGATGGAAAAGAGCGATGTGCAAGGCGCTCTCATTGACGAACGGGAATCGCTGTACCGCCTCGCGGAAGCAAAGAAAGGCGCGGAAATGGCAAAAGATCGTATTGCGAAAGGGATGATGGGGAGTGGTATGCCTATGCCCATGCCCGTACCGTTCCGCGGTCAAAGAGGAGAAGGACAATTTGATGCGTCAACAGAAAAGGTTGAAATACCATCGGAGGAGGCTTACAAGGTGCCCAAAGAATTTAGGGAGGACATTTTAAACGCCCTTAAAGAAGGGTTGCCGGAAAAATACAAAGACCTTAACAAAGACTATTACCAGAGGTTGGTGGATTAGGTGGCTTCTAAACATGGGTAGAATCTTTATCACATTGACATTTGTCCTGACGATCCTTCCTCTTGTTGCGGGTAAGGCCATTGCCCGGGAAGAAAAGTTCTTTGATTTTTTTGGTGATATCGTTTACGGAGAAGAATGTTTGCGATCGTGGCAGATTGAGGAAGCGTCTGCAGTTGCGGAAAAACTGCTTTCCGTAGGCCGTGATAACCCGTATGTGTGCTTTTTTGCCGGTGAGGTGTATTTCTACGAAGGAAATTATCAGGAATCGTTATCGTTGCTGCAGGAGGCGTTAAAAGATCCTGATATTGCACAAAAGGGGAAAAAATTTTATGACTTTGTGAACAGGGTTTATCAGACGGCAGGCAAATTTAAAGAGGTGAAAACGGAACACTTCCTATTTCGGTACCTGGAAGAAAAGGACGCAATATTGGCTGATTACGCTTTGGACACATTGGAAAAGGCTTATCATGCTATCGGGAGCGATCTTCAGTATTTTCCCGCAAAACCTATCCTTGTCGAAGTATTTCCCGACGCAGAAAGCTTTTGTACCATCTCAACGCTCACGAAAGACGAGATAGAAACTTCCGGTACCGTAGCGATCTGCCTGTTTAATCGCGTTATAATCACCAGCCCCCGCCTCCTTCCGAGAGGGTATCAGTGGCTTGATACCCTGACTCACGAGTATGTACATTACGTCATTATGAAGAAGACATACAACCGTGTTCCCATTTGGCTTCATGAAGGTATTGCCAAGTACGAAGAGAGACGCTGGTTCGAAGATGCGCCTCCAAAACTTCCTGTTTCATTGGAAAGTCTGGTAGCCGAGGCGATTGAAAAGGATTATTTTATTACCTTTGAACAGATGCATCCCTCTCTGGCGAAGTTAAAGAGAAAGGAGGATACGGCCCTTGCCTTTGCTGAGGTTTTTACCGTAATGGATTACCTGTTCAACCGTGGAGGTTATCCTATTCTGGTATCGATTTTGGACAGTATCGGGAACGGAAAATCTCCGGAGGATGCGGTATCTTCCGCAACGGGAGTCTCTTTTCCGGAGTTTGAAAAGAATTGGATGTATGACCTGAAGCAAAAAAAATTCCGGCGGATACACGGAATTCAGATACTCCCAACGAAGCTGAAAGAGACATCCGCCAGTGTGGAGGATGTGGAAAGCGTTGCCGAAATCGAGGTAAAGGATGCCAGAAAATACGCTGTTTTGGGCGATCTCCTGCGCCGTGAAGGATTGCATAGCGCGGCCATTATAGAGTATGAAAAGGCGAGCAAAAAAGCGGGTAATATTTCACCGCAAATCCAGAATAAATTAGCCATATCCTATATCATGGATACCCAGTATACAAAGGCAGAGGAAATCCTGAAGATTTCCCTTGAATATTATCCGGAATATACTACTACCTATATTTCCCTCGGTGAGCTTTATCAGCGAAAAGGTGAATACGATGACGCCGTAAAAATTCTTACTCAAGCCAATCATATCAATCCTTTTAATCCCATTATCCATAAAAATCTTGCACAATTGTATCAGAAACTGGATAAGAAAGAGGACGCTACTCTTGAACTCAAGAGACTCATGATGTTGACGAAGTAGGTAATTTGTTACACAAACACCATTATTCTTGAACTGTTGCAGGTGCGTTATGATAGGAAAAAGATTGCTTTTAGATCAAGTTCTGCGCTGTTTATTTTACAAGGATTTATTTGTATGCCTGCCTTTTTTCAAACGAGTTTTTCGCTGAATGTGTCATAACGCAGCAAAGCCGCATGTTTGAGTTGATGTGGGAGGGGATAAAAATGTACTATAGAAAACCAAAGTCCTTAAATATTTCGTATGTATACGTTTCAACGTTGTAAGTTTGCGTATCCTTTCTTGACGCAGCGCACCACACATTCACAATCGGTCCCGGTTGGCGATCGATAATCGTCATGATTGACCGCTCATTAAATTATGGCAGACACCTGATTAAAAATTTTCTGAAATCGGCCGGACGATATCAGACTGTTCTTGATATCGGAGCGGGATGCGGAGACGATTTAATGATTGCCAGAATGATCAATCAAAAGGCGATTCTTCACGCAATTGAAGTCTCTTCGGAATACAAACAGATACTGGCCCGCAATAATATTACGGTCCATTCTGTTGATATTGAGAAAGCCCTCCTCCCCTTTTGTAATGAGTCCGTGGATATCATTATCGCTAATCAAGTCCTGGAGCACACAAAAGAAATATTTTGGATATTCCATGAAATTACAAGAATTTTACGGGTCGGTGGTAAAATAATTATTGGTGTGCCAAACCTGGCATCGTTGCACAATAGAGTTTTACTGGCGCTTGGTAATCAGCCAAGTTCTCTAAAAACTGCTTCTGCTCATATAAGAGGATTTACTAAAAAAGATATCGTAGAATTTGTTGACGGCTGTTTTTATGGAGGCTACAAACTAAAGGCTTTTGGAGGAAGCAATTTTTATCCCTTCCCACCGTTCATTGCAAAACCTTTAGCAGTTCTCTTTCCCACGATGGCATGGGGAATATTTTTTATGTTAGAAAAGCAGGGGGCATATAATAAAGATTTCTTAGATTTTCCAGAGACAATGCGGCTGGAAACGAATTTTTATCGGGGTGAAATATGATCGTACCCAAATTGTGGGTTGTCGTGAGAATGGAGGATAAGATATAGGGGAGAAAGCCTACGATGAAGCTGACAATGCCAGGGGGGGACGTCAATCATGGTTTCTGCCTGTTTGAGTTTCCCTTTCAGTTTTGGGTCTGGCGGTCTGTGGTAAACCCAGTCGTCCCGCGGGCTGCTGCATTTCCACAGACATGCTACCTGTTCTCATGCCCTATTGAGTTACTATTTTTTATAAATCTTCTCCCTTACGGCCTGCAGCAAACTACTGCAGTGTATGAAAACACATCCGTCACAGCCCTTGTTCAGGAAATCTAAAATTTCGTTTTTAACCCCATCTTCTTTTCCACCTCGTCAACGATAAATTTGCTAAACGAGAAGGCTGAAGTGAATGCGGGTGACACGGCATTTAGTATATGTGTGGAATTTTCTCCGTGCTCAACAACAAAGTCCATCACTAATTTCAGTGTCTCTGTGTCTAACAATTGCGCCCTGATACCCGGGTTCAGATAGCTGCCAAACTGGTTTGTATCTATCGTTTTTACTAAATGTACGGCCTGCTGAATAAAATAATTCCGGTAATATTTTTTCATTTCCTCAAAGGCTAAACCTCTAAAATTAAAGGCATTGGTGATGAAAAGCCTTGTTTCATAAAATAGCACTTCGAAGAATTCCTTCAGACTAAAATTCGAAAGACCCCGGTAATTTTCTCTCCAGAATGCAGGGATTGCCGTTGGCCCGATCTTGATTTTCCCGGCTGCAGTTATGGTAAAATGAACGCCCAGGAATGGGTTTTTTAAATTGGGCACGGGATAAATGTGCTTGCGAAGTAAATTCTTGTCCTTATACTCCAGGTATAAACCTTTGAAAGGAATTAAGGTGTATTTTTGGCCAATGCAAAATTGGTGGGCTATTTTATCTGCGTAGAGGCCAGCCGAATTGATGAAATGTCTGAATTTTATTTTCTGAGAATTCGTGCGGATGGTAACGGGATCGTCTCTTTTTATAAATTTTTCATTCAGGAGGATCTTTACGTTTCCTTTTAAATTCCCGGAGATATGCTCAACTACTTCGGCAGGATTTACTACGGAAGTTGTCGGCGAATATAAAGCCTTATCAAATGTCCTTGCATTTGGCTCAAGTTTTTCCAATGTTTTTTCGTCAACGATCTCAAGTTCCACACCATTTTTGTCTCCCCGTCTTTTAAGCTCAAAAATACCTTCCAGTTCCTTTTCATCCTTCGCAACAACGATTTTTCCGCATTTGTTTATGGTAAGGTTGTGTTTTAAACAGTAATCCGTTAAAAGCCTGTTCCCTTCCACGGTAAACCTTGCCTTAAGGCTGTCGGGAGAGTAATAGAAGCCGGCGTGAAGTACCCCGCTATTTCTTCCGCTCGCATGACATGCTACCGTGGCTTCTTTTTCAATCAGCGTGATATTTAAATCCGGATACCTGCCCGAAAGCTCTTTAGCTATGGAAACGCCCACGATTCCGCCACCAGCGATCAATATATCTGTTGTTATCATAGTTATGTATTCAAATGATATTGAATCTCCTCCATGAGTTTATCAAAAATGGGTTTATTTATGCCAGGACATGTTGATACGATTTTTAATTCGGAAGGCCTGCGGATACCAAGGCGCATCTCGACGGCCCTTTTAACCTGCCGTTGCTCCCATACGCTTCTATTCCGGATCCTTTCTTCTCCGCCAAAGGCCTTAATAATGCCCAATCCTACGACGTCAGCCGCTATTCTGTCTCCGGTAATAGCAATAAGGTCCGGCGAGGCTATCGTGCCCTTTGTAGGTCCTTTTTTTATAAAAATCTTTGTCCCATCCAGAATATTGAGGTGAGGGGTATAGGCAGCATTCAGCTCTGCGACGATTTCGTCCCAAAATTCAGGAGCAATAAAGTAAGGACGTTGCTGCGCATGGATAGCCCCCATAAAGTTTTTGAGAGCTATGGAATAATTGGCATAGCTATGAGTCTTAATGACGGGGACGTTGATAATCCTGTCAACATCATAAATAATCTCCGATACAATAGCCCTTTTTACAAATCTTCCTCCGGGTATTTCCACCTCTACCCAGCCATGGTCCTCAAAGGGGACAAAGGTTACGTTTTCTGCTTGGATAACCTCCCAGATGCCGGATTTCACAGCGTTTTTCTTTGTTGGAAGCGCATAAATGGCCGACATATCACCAATAAATATTTTGGAAGCCCCGGACTCGCGCAGGAGTTTTATGAGATACTTTATCACGAGGGGGTTTGTATTGGCCGGGCTAGGATAACGGTTGACGATATTCGGTTTTATAAGCACCGATTTGCCCTGAATGTTTAGCTTTTTCAATCCGCCCAGAAGTTCTATGCCTTCTTTAAGCATAGTATAGACGTCTTTACCCTGAACAATCGAGACAATCGCCTTATTCTCTTCTTTGAAAATGTTCTGAACGAGATTGTGATTCGGTATTTTTCTCCTGGGTTTTGCAAAGAGAAGTCTGAAAAGGTCTCTCCACCGAAGCTTTAAGAAGAGAAAAATTGACACACCGGTTTTATAAAACAGACGCGACTTGATGATGGGCATAATTATCTCAGGGGGATAGTTTTCTAATTGACCATAAATTTTATTTGGTGTACTATAACAATGCTTGAAGCAAGATTCAAGCCTGTAGATTCAGAATTGTAACAGATGAAAAAACCCAATGCATACCGTATCTTAAACAGAACGAAATCGTATAACTTCCCGTGTTTTGTGGGTACTCGAACAAGATGAGAGGCTCGTTATCGCTTACCGTTACGGCCCTTTTCCATAAAGGGTTTTTTTGAAAGATACAGACATTTTTCTGTATTGCAACAAAGATGAGGATCTTTCGTTGGTGATATATATCGATGAATCTTTAAAAACGCGTTACTCACTATCGTTACGATATTCTTTTGAATGCGGGAGACAGAGAAAAGTCCCTCGGCGACGTTAAAGAAATATGATACTTGTACTATCCGGCACTGAAGAAGGCAAAGAGATTGTCAGAAGGCTCCATGATGAGGGGTTGAGTCTGATAACGACCGTTGCCACGGAATATGGCAAGAAGATCTTTGAGCAGATGGGGCTGGAAACTGTTTGCTTACAAGGCCGGTTGGATGCAAACGGATTTTCCCGTTTGATTCGTGAAAAGGGGATAGACACCGTAGTGGACGCCACACATCCCTATGCCATAGAAGTTTCTCAGAATGCAATGGATGCCTGTAAAAAAAACAATACCCGGTATCTTCGTTTCGAGAGGCAGGAGACAGAGATCCCGAATCATCCCCTGGTTCATAAGGTCAAGACGATGTCAGAGGCCGTGGAAAAATCCAGGGCGCTTGGGAAAAGGATATTTTTAACGACGGGTATATCGAGTGTAGGAAAATTTAGCATTTTGAAGGACGAGAAAGAATTGTATGTGCGTATCCTTCCCGTACCCGAACACATCGCTTTATGCCTGGATATGGGGATTCCGCCTGCCCGCATCATTGCCATGCACGGCCCGTTTTCAGAGGATTTAAACCGGGCGATGTTCCGGCAGTACCAGATTAATACGATGGTGACAAAAGAGAGCGGAGATGCGGGAGGGGCGTTTGAAAAGATCCACGCAGCGTTCACAGAAGGGATTGACACGATCGTTATTGAGAGACCCAGACTAGAATTTCCCCAAAAATATTCATCGATTGATGAGATCGTAAAGATGGTTAAAATGAATTAGACGGCCTTTGGCAGTGGTTTTTAATCTCCCCCCTTTAAAAGGAAAGGCCGGGGAGATTCCGGTAAATTGACATACCCCCGTATCTCCTCTTTTCAGCGGGGTATGAATAGAACCAGAACTCTGACAGGGTTTGAAACCCTGTCAGAGTTAACCCAGTTTGAACTTCCTTAACATTTAATTAGGCTGTCTTACGGCAGAGACTTTAAGCTTCCCTACTCATTTTGCCGTGAGAAATTATGGCAGGAAAACGAAAAATAGAACCTTCTCAAAAGCCCATTGAGCAATACGAACATAAAGATAAGGAGCGACTCAACAATCCACCGGTGGGCCTGGTGGATGCCCGCACCGATAATGGCGGGCAAAAGAAGAAAAGATACCAGTACGACCCCCATCTCGACCCGCAACTGCAATGGGCAGGCAAGGCAGAGCATACCAGCTTTGAAGTGCCCACCGTAAGCCTGCACGTCCACGAACGCATCGACCCGCGCCGAATAATCGAAACCGTTAGGAAAGTGGGTAGTGGTGAGTGGCGAGTGGATAGTAAAGGCAATAAGTATTTCCATCCACTAACCACCAGGCACTTACAACTGTCTTTATTTGAAGAGCACAAAAAACCCCTCCGTGAGGCTATCGAATTTTACAAACACAAGGAAGACTGGAGCAACCGTCTCGTAGCGGGCGACAGCCTGCTCGTGATGAATTCTTTGTTAGAAAAAGAAGGCATGGGCGGCAAGGTGCAGATGGTCTACTTCGACCCTCCGTATGGCATTAAATACGGCAGCAACTTCCAGCCCTTTGTAAACAAGCGTGACGTAAAAGACGGCAAAGACGAAGACCTGACTGCCGAGCCGGAGATGATAAAAGCATTCCGTGACACCTGGGAACTCGGCATACACAGCTACCTTACCTATCTGCGTGACCGTTTGCTCTTAGCCAGAGAACTATTGCATGAAAGTGGAAGCATCTTTGTGCAGATCAGTGATGAGAATGTGCATCTGGTCAGGAATCTGATGGATGAGGTGTTTGGGGTAGAGAATTTTGTTAGTTTGATAACTTTCAGAAAAACGACGGGGGTTCAAAGTAATTACGTTGCATCAGTATCAGATTATTTGATTTGGTATGTAAAAGAAAAAACAAAAGGAAAATTCAGAGCGCTTTTTAAAGAAAAAGACTTAGACGAAAATTATCGTTTCTACATGAAAAAAACACCCTATGAGTTTGAACCTATAACAGACAGGTTGATAAAAGAAAAGGGAATAAGTGAAGTTAAATCAAAAGCATTCAGATTTGATCATCTTCTTTCTGCGGGACCATCAACAAAAGATCAATCATTTGGATTTGAAGGAAAAATATATCAACCACCAGTAAGTAATCATTGGAAGACACATATTGGTGGTATGAAAGTGTTAGCAGAGAGAGGAAGGATTTTTTCTAATGGTAAAACACTTGGTTACATACGTTATTTAAATGATTTTTCTTTGTTTCCTTACTCTAATTTCTGGGACGATACTACAACAGGAGGTTCTGGAGAAAAAATATATGTCGTACAAACAACTGCAAAAGTAATTGAACGTTGCCTCCTCATGACCACCGACCCCGGCGATCTTGTGCTGGACATCACCTGTGGCAGTGGCACAACCGCTTATGTAGCAGAAAACTGGGGCAGGAGGTGGATCACCTGCGATACCTCCCGTGTTGCAATAACTCTAGCCAAGCAGCGCCTGATGACGGCGGTATTTGATTATTATGAACTGGCACACCCCGATGAAGGCGTAGGAAGTGGTTTCAAATACAAGACCGTTCCGCACATCACCCTCAAAAGCATTGCCAACAACGAGCCACCAGCACAGGAAACCTTGTATGACCAGCCGTTTATTGATAGCAAACGATTGCGGGTGACTGGTCCATTTACCGTTGAGGCAGTACCGGCACCAGTGGCAAAATCAGTGGATAGTGAACAGTGGTTAGGGGCTAGTGATAAACTAACCACTCATCACTCGTCACTAACCACTACGAGCATCGCTCGTTCCGGAGAAACCCTGCGCCAAAGCAACTGGCGGGATGAATTGCTTCGGACCGGCGTACGGGCAAAAGGCGGCAGATTGATTGAGTTTACACGAGTAGAGCCGTTAAGCGGCACACGGTATTTACAGGCAGAGGCAGAGACTAAGAGTGGCGAGTGGACAGTGGATAGTGATGAGAAAAAACTAACCACTAATCACTCACCACTAACCACTAAGAAAGTCGTTATCTGCTTCGGCCCCGAACATGCACCGTTAGAGCAACGCATGGTGGAGCTGGCGCTGGAAGAGGCCATGCACCTGAAACCCAGGCCACAGATGATATTATTCTGCGCCTTCCAGTTTGACGAAGAGGCCGCGAAAGACATTGACGAAACCAACTGGCCGGGAGTCACCCTCCTCAAAGCCCAGATGAACGCCGACCTGCTCACCGATGATTTGAAGAAGAAACGCAGCAGTAATGAAAGCTTCTGGCTCATTGGGCAGCCGGATGTAAGAGTGATTAGTGGAGAGTGGTTAGTGGATAGTGAAGGGAGGCAAATAATATTATATGACAACGGTAAAAAGTTATCGGGACTTGATAGTCTGGCAGAAATCAATCGCATTGACAAAAAAGATTTATGCCTTTACGCAGCCGTTTCCCAAAGAAGAGATCTATGGACTGACTTCACAGATGCGCAGGGCATCCGTATCCATTGCGTGCAACATAGCGGAGGGACAGGCGAGGAACAGCACGGGGGAATTTATTCAGTTTCTGGGCATTTCCAGGGGTTCTTTAGCCGAATTGGAGACCTTGCTGTTGCTGTCAAAAGAGATGAATTTCCTCAAGGAGGAAAATTATCAGATTTTGTCAGCCGATTGCGAAGAAATAAGCAAATTATTGAATGCATTAATCAAATCACTATCCACTCGCCACTAACCACTAAACACTTAACACAAGTTGAAGTTCATGGCTTCGACTACTACAACCCCAAAACCGGAACCGTGGAAAGCGGCGGCAAGGGTGACATCGCCATGTGGATGCTCGATCCTGATTATGACGGAAGAAGTTTGTTTCCTGCGCAAGTGTTTTTCCCAATGGCAGGCGCCAAAGAAGGTTGGGCAACCTTAGCCAAAAACTTGAGAGCCGAAATTGACGAAGAAAAAATAGAAGCATTTGGCGGAACGGTTTCGCTCCCCTTCAAAGCAGGAAAAAATGTGGCAGTAAAAATTATTGATGCCAGAGGAATTGAGTCATTGAAAATTGTCAGACTGTAAATGAAAAAAAACAAAAAAATCATTGTTGAAGGCGCTGAAATCACTGTGTTCCAAAGCAGGGAACATGATTTCATCTCCCTAACGGATATGGCAAAAAGTCAAATGCAGGAAGCCATTATTATAAAGTGGCTGAGTTTGAAAAGCACCATAGAATACTTAGGTGAGTGGGAGGCTTTGTATAACCCTGATTTTAATTATACCGAATTCGGTACAATTAAAAATGCTGCCGGTAGTAACAATTTTGTGCTGTCAGTTAAAAACTGGATAGAACAAACAGGTGCCGTAGGGATAACGGCTACTGCGGGCAGATATGGCGGAACGTATGCCCATAAAGACATTGCCTTTCATTTTGGAATGTGGATTAGTCCAAAATTTCAGTTGCTTTTGGTAAAGGAATTCCAACGCCTCAAGGCGGATGAAAACGACCGTTTAAAGTTAGAATGGAATCTGCAAAGAACCCTGTCAAAAGTAAACTACCATATTCACACCGATGCTATAAAAGAAAATCTGATACCCGAGGCTCTTACCAAAGCACAAATCAACTTTGTTTATGCCAATGAAGCGGATATGTTGAATGTAGCATTATTTGGAATTACAGCAAAACAATGGCGGGATACTCATCCTGATAAAGAAGGCAATATCCGCGATTACGCCACCATTGAACAATTAGTTGTGCTTTCTAATCTGGAAAGTATTAATGCAGTATTGATTCATCAAGGCTTAACCCAGAGTGATAGACTGCTGCAATTAAATAAGGTTGCTATCACTCAGATGAAATCATTGATTAAAAACAAACCGTTGAAGGGTTTGAAATAATAGCTTATGAAAAATATCAACAAGCTGATCATTAATTCCCCTTACGTTGAGCCGCAACAGTATTGGGAATATATCAGAGACACCAGAGAATTTATTTTACAGGAAGGTCGCAGGCCGGCAGGATATGTGGTGGCTTCTGAAAGTTCAAAATCATTTGACGATCCGGGCATATTCGTTGAAATTGATTTGGTAAACACCATTCGCCCAAGAATTAAAAAATGGCGTGAAGATGGCTATCCCGGAGTTACAGGAATCACTAAACGACTTTTACAACATTGGCAAGACCCCGAAGAACGCAAAGACCGCAGGTTTTTCTTTTGTCAATTGGAAGCCATTGAAACCTTGATTTGGTTAACCGAAGCACCCGAAGCGGATAAAACAGGAATTGACATACCGAGTGATGGTGGAGAGTTTAGCCGCTGGTGCAACAAAATGGCAACAGGCTCGGGAAAAACTGTTGTAATGAGTCAACTCATTGCCTGGAATGTATTGAACAAAGTAGCCAACGGCAAAGACAACCGTTTTTCAAAAAATGTTTTAGTGGTTGCACCGGGATTAACGGTGCGCAATCGTCTTTCGGTTCTCAATCCTACTGGCCCTGAAAACTATTATGAGGAGTTCAACATTGTGCCTTCGGGGTTAATGGACTCTCTGCGTCAGGGAAAAATTAAAATCATCAACTGGCACGCTTTAGCCTGGCAAACAGAAGAAAAGATTGCAAAGAAAAAATCAGTGGATAAGCGTGGGGCAAAAAGTGATGAAGCCTATGTAAAAGAAGTATTGGGCGACATGGCAAACGCTTCAAACATCATCGTAATAAATGACGAAGCACACCACGCGTGGCGTATTCCGGCAGAAAGTAAAATCAAAGGCATTAAAAAAGAAGATATTGAAGAAAGTACTGTATGGGTTGGAGGTCTTGACCGCATTCACAGATCAAGAGGTATTTTGCGTTGTTTTGATTTCTCTGCCACACCATTTGCACCAAGTGGGAAAAAAGCAAGTGAAGAAGCTCTCTATCCCTGGATTGTTTCAGACTTCGGTTTGAATGATGCCATTGAAGCAGGTTTGGTAAAAACACCAAGAGTTGTGGTTCGTGATGATGGAAATGTGGACAAGGACTTACGATCACGTCTGTATCATATTTACATGGATGAAACGGTAAAAGACGACATCAACCAAAAGGCAGACGAATCTGTTTCGCTTCCTGATTTGATTAAAAACGCCTATCTACTTTTAGGCAAAGACTGGAAAGCAACTAAAGATGATTGGGAGGAAGCGGGTTACAAAATTCCACCGGTAATGATTACGGTGGCAAATACTACTTTTACATCTGCCCGGATAAAACATTCATTTGATAAAGACAGTTTTGCTTTATCGGTTGCTGGTTTAGGCGATCTGTGCATTCCTGAAAAAGTACTTCAGATTGACAGCAGTATTCTTCAAAAAGCAGAAGCCGAAACTTCAGAGTTTTTAGTTTTTAGTGATGAGTTTTCAGGGAAAGATGATGATAATGAAAATGAAGTTGATACGCTCGGTGAAGAACAAAAAACTAAAAACCAACAACTAAAAACCAAGATAACCAAAAAACAGCAAGCCGAACTATTAAGAAGAACAGTTGATACTGTTGGAAAAATCGGTGAACCCGGAGAACAGATTCAGAATGTAATTTCTGTGGGTATGCTTAGTGAAGGCTGGGATGCCAAAACCGTAACGCATATTATGGGTTTACGGGCATTCAGCAGTCAGTTACTGTGTGAGCAGGTGGTAGGCAGAGGATTACGGAGAACATCTTATGATGTGGGTGAAGATGGTTTGTTTGAACCTGAGTATGTAAACATATTCGGTGTTCCATTTACATTCTTACCGCATGAAGGCGGACAAGACGGCCCACCACCACCGCCTCCAAAACCAAAGACTGAGATAAAACCTGTGAAGGAAAAAGCAGCGCATGAAATCAGCTTTCCGAATGTGGTACGAATTGATCACATCTATAAACCACAATTGACTTTAGATTTAGAAAAAGTCAAGTCATTGGAACTTGACCCTTATGAATCTATCACAGAAGCGGAATTGGCTGCGATTATTGCCGGTAAACCAAATCCGGCTGCACTTTCAGAAATTGACCTGAAAGAAATCGCAGAGAAATTCAGACTACAATCCATCATTTTCAGAATTGCATCAACCATCTACAACTCCGAGAAAAAACCGGACTGGAAAGGAAGCAAGGAAACATTCCTGATTCAACTCATTAACATTATTGAGAAGTTTATCTGTTCGAACAAAATCGTTATCAAAAATCCTTTATTCAATCAGGACGAATCAAGGAAACGAATTTTGATAATGCTGAACATGAATAAAGTTGTTCAGCATATCTGGAACGAAATACGGGCAGTAAACACACAAGCATTAACACCGGTATTCGACAAAGAAAACCCCATCCGTTCAACATCTGACATCAGGACCTGGTGGACAAGCAAACCCAACGAAGCGTTTGACAAGACGCATATCAACTTTGTTGTGGTTGACAGCAAGTGGGAATACCTGGAAGCCAAAACAATCAATGAATCAAAAGTTGTGGAATCGTTCGTTAAAAACGACCATTTGAATTTTGTAATCTACTATAACTACCAGGGTGTCGTAAGGCGTTTCTTCCCTGATTTTATTTGTAAACTGACAAATGGAGAATATTTAATAATAGAAACTAAGGGGCAAGACAACGAACAGAATAAAACAAAACGGGCCTACCTTGACGAATGGTGCAGAGCAGTGAACGAGCATGGTGGGTTCGGGAAATGGGGTTGGGCGGTGTCATTTGATCCCAATGATCTGGAAAGATTATTGTCCAATGCCTACAATGGAATCCCATAGAACTACCGTGTACAGCCCATGCCATGGACAAGTAAACCTTGAAGAGTATTTAAAATAAGGATGATGTTTTCAGACAGTGCATTCGTGGTGAAAGAAAGAAAAAAGAACTACCCTGTTCTCTCTGATCTGAAGGGGATAGATGGGGGGGGTTGCTAACAAGGGTTATTTAGTCTTTAAAGGACAAAAGTATCTATTTTCGTTCAGATGCTATTTGTGGATAGCAACAAAAGAGGATGCTGTATTTGTGTCGGGGGGAACGGAATTAAGATAATACATATTACAAATTTAAGAAGTGTGTACCCGTATCTGTCCGTAAAAATCTGTGTTCCAATAAAATTCAGGGAGGGATGATGAAGATTATTTCCTTTGGCGACGTCCATGAAGATATTAAAGATCTGGTAAAAATAAAACCGGATCTGGAAACGGCGGATTTAATTGTGCTGTCCGGAGATTTGACCAATTGTCATGGAAAGACTGAGACGAAAAAAGTATTAGATGCTATTAAAAGATACAACAAAAACATACTCGCACAGTATGGAAATATGGATATGCCGGAAGTAGATGATTATTTAACGAAAGAAGGTATAAATCTGCATGGGGAGGGCTACGTCTTTGGTGACGTGGGTATATTTGGTTGCGGCGGTTCGAGTCCAACGCCTTTTCACACACCATCAGAGATTAGTGAGGCAGATATCGGGCGGTTTTTAACAAACGGCTATAGCAGGGTGAAAGACGCAAACTGGAAGGTCATGGTCTGCCATACTCCTCCCAAGGATACGGCAACGGATATCATTCAAAATGGTATGCACGTAGGGAGTCAAACGGTCAGAGATTTTATTCTCAACTATAAGCCCCATGTCTGTATAACTGGCCATATTCATGAGTCGAGGGCAAAGGATAATGTGGGCGATACCATTGTTTTAAACGCCGGCATGTTCAGGGATGGATGGTATATCGAGGTTATTATCGATAAAAAAAGTGTATCCGCAGTCTTGAAATCCGTTGCTTAAATTAGGATGGGTTTTAAAAGATAACACCCAATGACTTTTCGTCCACCCCTACCATGAGGGGAATTACAAAGTCCCCTCTCTGGAGGGGATTTAGGGGTGGGTGAGCGGCACAATGAAAAAATTTGAATTTCCTATACATTATATTAGGCAGACTTTGGCAGCGATTTTAAGTTCCCCTCTAAAAAAGGAGCCGGGATGTGTCACAAGGCAGTGCATGTTTTGCCTTTTACTGAAAAGAAAGATTGTCTTGAAAATTTTGCTTCAAAATACCCGATAATACAAATCCCTTTGCCTTGCCTCATATCCGAGATCGTTGATAAGCGACTCTATCTCCTCTTTGCTCATCTGATAGCTAACCCCGGCCGCCCGCACTACATTTTCTTCAATCATCGTACTGCCCATGTCATTGGCGCCGAATTTTAACGAAAGTTGGGCGATCTTGGCCCCCTGGGTAACCCATGATGCCTGGATACTTGGAATGTTATCTAAATAAAGACGTGCGATGGCAATCGTTCTTAAATACTCGTAACTTCCGATTAGTGCCGCATCCACCTGGGTATTTTTGGGTTGAAATGTCCATGCAATAAAGGCGGTAAAGCCACCCGTTTCGTCCTGAAGTCTCCGGATTTTTTCCAGATGCTCCACACGCTCTTCAAGGGTTTCAATATGGCCAAACATCATGGTAGCCGTGGTGCGCATGCCAAGCTTATGAGCCTCGCGCATGACGTCGAGCCATTCCTGTGCTGTGCATTTATTCGGGCTCAGGAGTCTGCGACAGCGGTCTACCAGGATTTCTGCGCCACCGCCTGGGATCGAATCGAGTCCTGCAATTTTGAGTCTTTGTATGACATCATGGACCGGAATACCATTTAGTTTTGAGAAATGAACAATTTCCGGCGGAGAAAAGGCATGAATATGGATGTCGTATTTCTTCTTAACGGATGTTAACAGGTCTGTGTAAAAGTCCAGCTTTAAGGAAGGATGCAGACCGCCCTGCATGAGAATTTGGCGGCCTCCCAGCGTTTGGGTTTCTTCTATTTTTTTGAATAGAGCATTTTTTGGAATAATATATCCGTCGCTGTGTTGTACCTCCTTGTAAAAGGCGCAGAATTTACACCCCGATGTGCAGATGTTCGTATAATTGATATTCCGGTCGATGATGTAAGTCCGGTAATTTTCCGGATGCTTTTTTTTGCAGACTTCATCGGCCGCCATCCCCAGGATGGTAAGGTCTTTTGTGGAGAATAATTTTATACTTTCCTGTGAAGATAATCTTTCTGCATTACTGGATTTTTCAAGAATGGTGTCGATTTCATCGGATAGAATAGCCATAGTTGTGTTTTCCAAAAACAATTTTATTTTTAACAAAATACGTGAATAAAGCTAACCCTGCCCGGGTTAGCCTCTGGATTTCCTGCTTAAGATCTTGCCTTTTCCAATTCGTTCTGATTAGCTTTTATTGAGAACAATTTCCATGCCCTCAGGAGCAAGCCCCAAAGATGTCGCATGCTGATAAAATGTCTGAAGTCCCTTTATCTCTTCTTTGCCCAAATTATAGTGAATCGAGTTTGTAAGGTACTTCTGACATCTCTCCTGGGTTAATTGAAGACGTTGAGATTCGATCGTTGCCAGCGCCTTTACAGATCGGATACCCGCCTCTTTCGCGTCCCGTAACAGCTTGTTTATACCAGGTATGTGATGACCCTTCTTCACAACCCAGACGGCGTAAACGAAAGGGAGTCCGGTGTATTCAAACCACGCCTGTCCTAAATCCAGGGTAATGTATTCATCGTTATTCATCTTCATTGCATTGTCGCCAATGAGGAGAACGGCATCAATATTAGCGCCGGAGATATCATCCCGGTTATCCCATGGTGTGTAGTAAGGAGTAAGATGATACTGCTCCTTGAAGATAATCTTTGTCAATGCACAGGAGGTCAGGGAGCTTTTATCCAGTGCTGCGGTACGGATGTTTTGTATAGGAACCTTTGAAAATATCTTTACACTCTCGACAGTTCCATAGGACGAGATGGAAATATCCGGGATGATGGCATAATTGCCGCTTCTGAAATACTCAATTGAAGGGATGATGGCTACGTCAATCTGATCATTGTTCAGCATCGTTGGAAGGAGCGAAGGCACCTCAAATGATAACACGATTGAATCTGTGTATTGATTTAATCCGTAAATCAATGGTTTGGCGTTCATGTAAGGGACGATACCGAGCCGGAGTTTTTTCGCCATAATACGCTAAATGCCCTTGCCTAAATAAAGCTTCTTGTATAAACTATGTTTCTAATAAAATGTAAATAAATATTATACGACTTTTCTTCTTAGTTCTTCAATAAAGAATTGTGGCAACCGTTTTCAATAATTCTGTAAAGAAAGGAATAGAGATATGAACAATGGATTTTACCGGGCTGGCCCATTAAAAAGATTTATTGTGTGTGTAGGCATTGCGTTAATAACCGGCAGTGTTATCACGTACAAGCCTATCTATGCTGAGGGGCAGACTAAATATAGTAAGGATTTTTTTGATAAGGCGGAACCGATAAAGCTAAAAGATTCCCTGGCGAGTATGCTCGGTGCGATGGATAAAGGGGGAGTGTTTGTTTATACCTATGCCGATGCCGTTAAATTTGCAGGTCATTCCTGTCCTGCAGTTGCCGGCGCCTATAAGTCTGCACAGATGGCATTAAAGGTATTATACGGTGATGAAATACCGGTGAGGGGAAATATACGGGTTACCTTCAGGGGAGATGTCACCTATAAGGTAAACGGGCCGATTTCACAGATAATAACCATGATAACCGGGGCTGCCGCTGAAAACGGATTCCAGGGGTTTGGCCCGGCTGGAAAACATGGAAGGCATAATTTAATGACTTTTGACAAAGACCATATGCCGGATCCTAAAACGACCTGTGACATTATATTCCAAAGAATTGATAACGGAAAAAAGACGGAAGTACTATATTGCGTCGAACATGTGCCAGGCAATGAACGCATGGACAAACTAACGCCTCTTGTGCTTTCTGGCAAAGCGTCTGAAGATGAAGCGAAGGAGTTTGGCAACCTGTGGCAGGAACGTGTCAAAACGATCCTCCTGAACCCGCCTGAAGGTACATTTATTCTGAAAGAGGTCAAGGAGTAACAGGCAAAGTTTTCTTTTAGAAGGGATCCAATGCATCCTTCATTCCTTCTAATCTGTACCGTAGACCAACTTTTCCTATCGTATCACGTAGTAGTTAACAGGAGTCTATTTCTATGAAGAATCTATCTTTAACAATGATTATCTGGTTAATAAGCTTGCTAACTATTAGATATGCCCATGCACAACAGGAGCAGGAATTCCTGCTCACGAACGTTTCGGATAATCCTGTCATGCCGGAGCCTTATAAATCTAAGGAACCTCCGTGTCGTGTTTCCTTGCATAAATATGAATATGCAGCTCAGTTTATTTATGGAATACAAAAAGAGCACGAAAATATGAGGCTTGCAAGGGGGTGTTATATAACGTCAATAACGGTACATAACCCGAACGATGCCGATGTGAGATTTTTTAAAAACCTTGTGTTAACGCACACGTCAGACGGGCAAAATACCGGTAAGGTAATGCCGATGGGTGAAAATGTCTTGAAAGCAGGCGAGGCAGTGGAAATAACAGGAGAGGATGTTCAAAAAGAGTTGTTTCCAAACGGATTTCCGTCATCTTATATAAAAGGGTTGTTTATTATCCGAAGTACGGAAAGTCTGGATGTTGCTGCACTTTACGAAACAGCGACGATTGATCCTGAAAACAACATAGAAGCCCTGAATGATATCGATATTAAACAAATTTGTGGGCGGGAAATTCAACAAAAACCCCTTCCAGACCTTGTTATTCGGCATTTTGATGCAAGCCAACTCTATTCTGATTGCTATGATTGGCCGGAAACATGTGTTACGAGGGTGACTTTTACCGTTGAAAATATTGGAAACAAGGCAGCGGGATCGTTTAATATCCGGGTGGTATTTGATCCTGCTCAGTCTGTCGTTGTTAATCAGGCGGTGTTGGGTTTAGATGCAGGCGCATCTCAGACATTTACAATAAAAACCCCGCCCGGAAGAAGTTGTTTCGATCCGGATTGTACGGTTTGTGTTAAGGTTGATAGCGAAAATACGGTTACAGAATCAGACGAAGAGAATAATTATCTCTGTGTAAATAAATCAGAAAAAAACGAACTGGAAGGAAAATGAGAGCAACCCGTTTCAATGAAACCGGTATCTTCTAAAGATGATTTGTATCGTTTTGTCAAGAGTCATGAGTAAAATTAACCCTGTCGGGACAGACTCACTATCTTATCCTGGTTTCAGGTGACTGCAACGAAGCGGATTTAATATGACAAATTGTATAATAAATATTTTAAAAGGTTAAAAGGAGACCAATGTCATGAGGTGTTTTAAAGCTATTTGTTTAAAAGGTACTGCTTTGTTAATCCTTGCGGTTACGTATTTACCAGGCGCCTTTGCAAGTGATTTACCGTTACATGCCGAACTGAAGGAGGCTCTTCGTATCGCAGTGAAAGAAAATAATGGCGGTTTTGGTTTTCACATGTGGGCGACGGTGGTAGATCGGGATGGTGTGGTAAGGGCGGTAGTATTTTCCGGGAGGGACAGAGGAGACCAATGGCCAGGCAGCCGGGTCATTTCAGCCCAAAAGGCAAATACCGCAAATGCTTTTAGCCTGCCAGAGTTTGCGTTATCGACCGCAAATCTTTTCTCTGCAGTGCAGCCGGGCGGTAGTTTATTTGGATTACAGGAGAGTAATCCGGTTTCTCCAGAAGAAGCGTATGAGGGTTCTTCCGAAAAATACGGTACGGAAAAAGACCCCATGGTTGGCCATAAGATAGGGGGGGTGAATGTATTTGGAGGAGGTTTGGCGTTGTATAACCGTGAGGGAAAACTGGTTGGCGCTTTGGGTGTGAGCGGCGACAGCTCTTGCGCCGACCACAATATTGCATGGAAGGTGCGGCATAGACTAGAGCTGGACTATGTTCCAGCCGGCGTTAGCCCATTAAAAGACGATAATATTGTCTATGACATTACCAATGGTATTAGTGCGAGCGGATGGGGTCACCCGCAATGCTCTCCGGAAGCAGCCAGAATTGCCCAGGAATTTCCTAAAACGCATCCGGTGAGGAAAAGGAAAGAATAATGGTAACACGTTAGTTTTTTGAAAAAATTCAGTAATGATGCGATTATCATACCCGGTAGAGGCAATTCATGAATTGCCTCTACACGTTGACACTAAGGCATTTTCAGTTATTGATATTTTCAAAAAAATAAAGTTTTAATGATAATTTTTAGCGGATCATGGGTATCCTCTTTCACAGCAAGGGAACAAGGAGAAGACAGCAGGCTTTCTTGTGACGAAGAGAAATAATTCCTTACGTTCTTTTGTTTAGTCACCCTCTCCCTTTTTCATAATGAAGATCGGCAATATAATGACATTTGACAATATTATCGAGTTGCGTTAACATTGGTGGGCGATAAAAGGCTTCCGCTGTAAAAAGACTGAAAATATTTTTCTAAGTAAAGACACAAAGAGCACAAAGAAAAGAATTTAGACTTTTTTGTGTCCTTTGTATCTGTGAGGTAAAATTCGTTTTTGATTGCAGCGCTGCTGCGTTAGTGTCTGACAAAATATATTTTACATTTTCAGCTTCGGCAAAAAACGTAGCGCCGATCCCTTGTGGTCGGACTTTGGTGGGGGATAACCGCCCGCGCTACGCATTCCGACTTGTTCTGGTTAGGATGTAATAATATAGTATGTTTTAAAGCACAAGGGTAATAAACTCGTGGCAAAAGATTTTGTAAACCCTGCGTTAAAAAAATTTCTCTCCTACATAAAGCCTTACCGTCGGTTGATTATGATAGCCACCTTTTGCGGGCTTTTGAAATACAACATCCCGTTAATCTTTCCCTGGATTTTTAAAGATGTGATCGATCATTTGCTATCGCCGTCTTCGTATGATGTTATAAAATTACATTACACCATGCTGGCTATGATTGGGCTTTATATGTTTTGGGCAGTGGTTACTTATTTTCGTTCCTACTATGCGGATCAGGCTGGCCAAAGACTTGTTTTCGATTTGAGAAATGAACTATATATTCATCTCCAGCGGATGTCGCTGAGTTTCTATGAAAAACGTCAGGTGGGATCGATTGCATCACGTCTCCTGGGTGATATCGCGGTTGCTCAAAATTTTATTGGCGCTGCTTTTACCAACACGGTCATGGATGCAAGTTCTCTCTTTTTGATCATCTTTCTTCTCTTCCGTATGAATTGGAAATTGGCTCTGGTTTCCCTCTCGATATTCCCTTTTTACGTCGTGTTAAACAAACACTTCAAATCTCAGATCAAAAAAACCAGCAAACTGGCTCATCAGAAGATGGAGGAAATCTCCGGAAATATTCACGAAAAGCTCGGCGGTATTTCCATTATACAATCTTACACACGGGAGAAGGCGGAGGAAAAACACTTTTTTCAGGATAACCTTGAATACCTATTCTATCAGTTAAGACATATACAACATCACGCTATGGCGCAATCCGTTGTCGGTTTCTTGACTTCCATTGCGCCGGTTCTCGTCGTCTGGTTTGGAGCCATGCTAGTTATTTATGGTCATCTTACGGTTGGCGAGTTAACGGCTTTCTATGCCTATTTGGGTATGTTTTACAACCCGCTTAACCGGCTTACGGAACTCAATATTGTTTTAGCAAATTCTCAATCAGCGATGGAAAGGATCTTTGAGGTGTTTAATACTTCTCCCGAGATTGTGGACCGTTCTACTGCTATGGAAATTGGAGCTGTTAAGGGTGATGTTAAATTCGTAAACGTTCACTTCGCCTACGAAATGTCAAAGACCGCCCTGAAGGACATTAACTTACAGATACCGGCCGGTTGTACCGTGGCGCTGGTAGGACCGAGCGGGGCTGGTAAATCTACTTTTGTCAAGCTTATCCCAAGATTCTACGATGTTACCGGAGGAGAGATCACTATTGATGGACGGGATATCAGGGATATTAAGCTCCGTTGTCTGAGAGGACACATCGCTACGGTTCCTCAGGAACCGATCTTGTTTTCTGGAACAGTCTACGAAAATATTCTGTTTGGCAAGTCCAATGTCAACGAGGAGGATATTCGCGCCGCAACGATTTCTGCAAATGCCCATGACTTTATTTGCAAATTGCCGAAGGGCTATCAAACGGAAATCGGCGAAGGCGGCCTAAGGCTTTCAGGAGGACAAAGACAGCGCATTGCCCTAGCCCGGGCCTTTTTGAAAGATGCACCTATTCTGATTTTAGACGAAGCGACTTCCTCGTTAGATTCAAAGTCAGAAAACCTGATCCAGGAGGCGCTGAAAAGATTAATGAAAGGCAGGACGACGATAATTATAGCTCACAGGCTTTCTACGATTCAATCAGCGGATATGATCGTTGTCTTTGACAACGGCGAGATTGTGGAAACCGGTAAACACCAGGAACTATTACAACATCCGTATGGCCATTATCGGCAGTTATTTGACGAACAATTCCATAAGAAATATGCAATGAACAACTGAAGAGTCTGAGGTTGTTTGCTATGGGTATTGTAATTGAAGTTGACCGCCGGGAAAGAGATGCCGGGATTCCGGAGAAACCCAGCATAACTAAAGACGTGGTTGTCTGAGAACAACACTTTTCTGTTGATCATCATCGCATTATTGTTGAACAAAAGACAACAAGAGACTTTTTTGAACCCGTTATTGACGGACGTCTGTTTTCTCAGACATCCTGTTTAAAATGGTGCATAGAAATGTCTGTAATGGTATTCAAAGTCAGATCTATTTCATACTGGTTTTATACTGGATCACAGACAAACAAAGGTGTGATCATCTTTATATCCATTCCTCAGAAAATGCCCTTAATCTTTTCATAAACCCCCTTGTGGTACGGCTGATATATTGATAATGGCTGGAATTCATGATGCGAACCCTTATCCAAGCGTAATTTTTTATGAGAGAGATAAAGATAATGAAATGCCTGATTTTACGTAACTATTCAGCGAAACGGATGGTGAGAGAGAATATTTTCTCAGAATAGTTAGG
>NZ_MJUW02000072.1 GCF_001753675.2 Candidatus Brocadia sapporoensis
CCTAACTATTCTGAGAAAATATTCTCTCTCACCATCCGTTTCGCTGAATAGTTACAAATTTTTTTAATTAAAATGCAGCCGATAACCCTAAGTAAAAAGTATTCCTTGTGTAGCCATTAAAGCTGTTATTATAATCGCTGTCTGTATAAGAATATGTAAAATTACCGAACAAGTTCTTATAAATGTCATATGTAAAAGTGGAAGTTACGCCCTTAAGTGTTTGCTCGGTTCCTGCGGTAACATATTTACCTACACCATAAAAAATTGATAAATTGTAATTAAGCCTTTCAGAAATTTGTCTCGATAAAGAAGCGGAAGTATTCCACTGATCGAAAAGATCAGCGATGTAAGGAGTCACTCCGTAATGCTTGTAAAATGAAACACCCATGCGTGTATTGGCATCTTTTTCATATCCAATTGAAGCACTGAAAAGTGGTTTGGTAAGTTCTTCATCATTGAATGATCTTATGAAATCAACCCCACCGCTCATGCTAACACTGATTTTCTTAGTAATGTTTTTTGTTACATTAGCTGCGATTTCATGCTGTAAGGCGTCCCTGTTATTGTCAAACTGCACATCGAAATAATCATATGATAATGAAAAAGATGTAAATGGTGTAAGTATATAATTCATCACAATTCCGGGTTTGTTTGAAAAAGAACCAGGTATGTTTATACCAGAATAATAATCCATAGTATTCGCATATCTTATGCTTGCAGAAAGTTGTTTATTGATATCTCTTGAATAATTGAAATTTAATCTGTTCTTAAAATATTCCCATCTGCCGTTCGGTCTTCCAAATTGATCAGAATTGAAATTTGTATCAGAAAACAAGGGTGCTTCACGATGACTAAAAACATTTGAAATGCTTACACGGTCATACGCAGAAAACTCATTGGTAAAACCAAAATTTAGATCTTCAGAAACATTGTCATAAACACTATTTTCTGCATAAGTATGATTTATTATTAAACTGGTTAGTGATAAAGACCTTCTTTTGCCAGTATAATTCATACCAACCGTGAAGCCTACATCCGTTATAAAATCGTTTATTTTGTTTTTTTTAGAAAAAGCGACATTGTCATCAAAGGTCTCACCAACCCGTAAGCTTTTGATCCCAATATCAAATCCTTTATATTTATAAGAAAGATAATCAGAAAGGTCTAAAATGGTGGGCACTACTCCGGCGTCAGAAGAGTAAATTTTTGAAATATCAGCTGAAAAAACAATCCCTAGGAATACGAATATTGCAATGTTTTTTATCAGTTTATTCACATTAATATCGCACAGGTACTTAAATTAGGATAAACTTGTTTGCCTTAGCTTTTTCACATTATATAAAGAGAAATGAGAATTGCAATTGAAAATAAAAATTCTTAATTCGATTAATAAGTCTAGAATAGTTTTCTCTCGAATTAGACACGAAAAGCTATGAAAACGGCATAATCTCTTAAATTTTAAGATGCAGATCAGCGCAGAATTAGTAGTAAGTTTGTATGAAATTGATAATATTTCTTGATTGACTTATAAGCGTTTTTATATAAAATAGTAAGTTTTATGGAAAAGACAAAGAGTAATAGAGTTTTTTGAGATAACCAAAATGTGGTATAAGATGGCCTTGCTGCCGAAGATTTAAACTATTTCTTCAGTGAGGCTTTTTTGTTTTCAATTTTTTTAAATAGCTGATGTGATAATCAAGTTTTAGTTTTCCATCGCCACTAACTGAAAAGGGATAAAGATGAGGAAAAAATTAGTCACAATATGCGGATGTTTGTGTGTCGTAGCCATAACAATCATAACAATTGTCGGTCGTGCGGATGCCAAAACAGGTGGAGAAAAAGGAGGAAAGCCTTTTAATCATAGACCAAAACCTGTGGATTGTATTCTTTTTGTTGTTGGGGGGGGTACGTTATTTTCAGTAAGATATCTAAGAAACATGGTGAAATAAACGAATTCAGATGACTGGTATAACAACACAAAAAATCAGCTTCATGCAAGTATGCTTCATTGAATAGTTCATAGATTTTGATATATTATTATGACATTTTTAGCTTGATATTTTTTGTTAGTAATGAGGGGGAACAATGTCAACAATTTTAAAAGAAGATGTTTTGCTTGGGAAAAACAGAGAGATTTCAACCAAGGAAAAAGTAGATAAAATAATGAATACCATCGTTGAGTCATCGGGAATGTTAGAAATTACAAAGACAGAGAATGTGGGAAACAATATATCACCAGGATTGAGGAAGCCAAAAAATGATGAGGCACAGCAATATATATTTAGTGGTGAAATAGTGCTTGAAGGCGAGAGAAGTTCCGACCTTGATGAAATGAGAAATCGGCTTACTAAAGAACTGAAACCCTCAGATGAAATAGAGCGAATTCTTGTGGATCGCATTATTTCGAGCGTTTGGCGATTGAAACGATGTCTAAAAATCGAAAGTCAGATATTAGAACACAATACGTCTTGTATTCAGGAGTACGAACAGGGATTTCTTCGGACGCGAAAGAGAACAAACAAGGAGATCTCACAATTAAAGGCATTAAAAATGATAGAAGATAAAAATGTGGAATTATCTAAATATGAAACCATGTTGGAGATTCAATTCTATAAGGCATTACGAGAGTTGGATAAATATAGGAGACGGGGGTTGCGGCAAGAAAAGAAGTTGCTAAGAGTAGCGAAGTAAGATCGAAAGGGAAACTTATTCATTGTAACATAATATATATTATCGGACGTTGCTGATTTGTTTTGTTTTTTAAGTCTGTCGTTTGTAATTTTTAATGAGTTTTACGACTTTCATTCGTGAGAATATTATTGACATTATAAATTATGTCTGCTACCATGTTTCGCTACACTCGAGTAAAAACGTACCGATATTGTCTTTCGTGTCAATGCCGTTTATCATGAAGGAGGATAATTTTGAACGCTGAAGAAATTGAAAAAGGTGTGACTGCAATAGTTGCAGAGGTTACAGAATTAGATGAAAAAGAAATTTGGGATAAAAGAGATGCAAATTTTTTTAAAGATCTTGAAATAGATTCCCTTTTGGCCCTTGAAATCCTGGCACTTATTGAGAAGAAATTTAAGGTGCAAATTCCTGAAGAAAAATTGGTGGACATTACTTCTTTAAGCGCCACAATCGATCTAACAAAATCTGTTCTGACAGAAAGTGGGAAACTTTCATCATAAATTAGTCAATGAGAAGTATTACATTAATACCGAGCATGTCTTTATGGTTGACAAAAAGAAGGATTCTGAAAAATGATTTTTTTTGAGGAAATACGGTCTCTTCTTCCTCAGAAATATCCTTTTTTATTTATTGATAAAGCTATTGAATTTGAAGAAGGGAAAAGAATTGTTTGTGTAAAAAACGTCTCCGGCAATGAACCAGTCTTTGTTGGACATTTCCCCGACTTTGCCATTATGCCTGGGGTATTAATTATTGAGGCGATGGCGCAGGCATCCATTATCCTATTCAAGAAAAGTCTCTCCGCTCAAAACACCAAGGACTCGGTCTTTTTATTAGCTTCAGTGAATAATGCCAGGTTCACAAAACCCATTTTTCCCGGCGATCAGCTTTTGATAGAGATTCTTATAGAAAAGATTGTATCCAAGGGGGCCATTATTCAGGCATCAGTAAAGGTTGGAGAAAAAACCGTTGCTAAGGCAAATTTGACCTTTGGAATTGCAGAAAAAAGCGCTTTAATATCTGGTTAATATATATTTATGAATAAACAGGTAGTTATAACAGGTGTAGGAATGATTACTCCTATCGGGTCAGGAAAGGAAAGATTTTGGAGTAGCCTCATTGCGGGAGTATCAGGTGTAGATGACGTGACGTGTATTGACACTTCCGGATATAAGGTTCACAAAGGATGTGAAGTGAAAAACTTCAGGTATTCTGACTATATTAAAAATGGTGTTCTGAAGAAAATCGGAAAGGGTTCACAATTTGCGATTGCAGCCACACGGCTTGCATTGGATGATGCCAGGCTTGATTTAAGTAAAGTAGCTCTGGAAAGGATTGGGGTGTCTGTAGGAACTACGGCAGGAGAAATACAGATCCTGGAGAAAGTCAATTATATCAGACACAAAGATGGAGAAGACAAGGTAGACCCCGATCTCTTTTTGATGCATCCCTGCAATAATATTCCAGCAAATGTTGCAATTGAGTTCGGTTTTAAAGGCCCAAATACGATTATACCAACTGCCTGCGCAGCCGGCAATTATGCAATTGGGTATGCTTATGATTTGATTAAATTTGGCAGGGTGGACATGATGGTCGCCGGAGGTTCCGACCCTTTTTCAAAAGTTGCTTATACAGGATTTGCAAGATTGGGCGCTATTGCTCCTGAGATATGCCAGCCATTTGATAAAAATCGGAAAGGTATGATGGTTGGTGAAGGCTCTGGCATGCTTCTTTTAGAGTCGCTCGATCATGCCGTGAAGAGAAATGCCAATGTTTATGCGGAAATTATTGGTTATGGCCTTAGTTGTGACGCATATCACATCACTATCCCTCATCCCGATGGAGAAGGTGTTGTTTCTGCTATGAAAAAAGCCTTAAAAAGCGCACACCTTCAACCGGAAGATGTCCAATATGTCAGCGCACATGGAACAGGAACTCCCGCTAACGATAAAGCAGAAACGATCTCTATTAAAAAGGTCTTTGGAAATAGACCTGAGCATCTCGCAATTAGTTCGATAAAATCGATGATTGGTCACACGATGGGTGCGGCCAGTGCCATAGAAGCTATTACATGTGCCTTGGTCGTTCAAAATGACATCATACCTCCTACAATCAATTATGAAACGCCCGATCCGGAATGTGATTTGGATTATGTGCCTAATATAGCAAGAAAGCAAAAGGTCGCTATCGCGCTGAATAATGCCCATGCATTTGGTGGTAACAACAGTTGTTTGGTGGTAAAAAAATTTACGGGTAAGACCTGAAATTAGACAGATCTCAGGAACTGTATACGTATCGATAAACAGAGGTTTGTGATGGAAAAAACTAGGATTGTTGTGACTGGTGTTTCTGTAATCTCACCGGTCGGAAGTAATAAAGAGGTTTTCTGGAAGAATTTAACCAATGGTGTATCGGGTATTAAACCGGTCACCTTGTTTGATGTAAGTAAATTTAAGAGTAAGCTGGCCGGTGAAATTTCTAATTTTGATGCAAAATCATACTTGGGGCAAAAAGGAATACGGCATATCGACAGAACATCCCTTCTTGTGTCATCTGCGACCATTCTTGCCATAAAAGACGCTAATTTAGAAAATAATACCTATGGTGGAGATGAATTAGGAATTGTCGTTGGCTCAACCTATGGAAGCATTGACAGCATTAGTTCTTTCGATTTTCAATCTTTACGTGAAGGTCCCAATTATGTCAATCCTATGGATTTTCCCAATACGGTATTGAATGCACCTGCTAGCCGTGCCTCAATCTTTTGTAAAGCCACGGGATTAAACACTACTATTTCAAACGGTATAACAAGCAGTATCGATGCAATCATCTACGCCTCCGATTTTCTTCGGATGGGCAGGGTAAAGGCTGTAATCGCCGGAGGTGTGCATGGATTAACACATGACATCTTTTGGGGAGCACACAATTCACAGATATTATCAGGGAGTAAGGGAGACGGTCTAGAAATTTCTGCACCCTTCGACAAAAGACGCAACGGAATGATCATAGGAGAAGCCTCTGCCTTGGTTATCTTGGAGACTTTAGAAGATGCATTAAAACGAAACGCGTCTATTTATGCTGAAATAAAGGGTTATGGAACTGCATTTGACCCAAAGATGGCTATTAGTAAGGATCATCAGGTAGATGGCAACAAAAGAGCCATGGTGAATGCCATCCACGATGCAAATCTGACGTTAAATGATGTTTCTTACATATCAGCAAACGCTTATTCTGGTATTTACGGTGATGCAATGGAAACCAAGGTTATTAAAGACGTTTTTGGTATGCGCGCTAATCTTATTCCTGTAAGTGCTATTAAATCAATGACAGGCGAATGCTATGACGCCTCTGGAGCATTGCAAGCGATCGCTGCTATAATGTCTATCAGCACAAACACAGTGCCACCAACAATTAACTATGAGGAACGGGATCCCGACTGTGATTTAGATTATGTCGCTAACACCTCAAGGGTCTTACCAGTCAAAAATGTCCTTATTAACACCTTCTCACGACTAGGAAACAACTCGTCCTTAATTATCTCCAAATATAAACCGTAATTCATGACACCTTCCAGCAAATGCATTCAATCCACGAAAAAGGATGCATTGTATCCTTATTATGATGTAATAATAATCGGTGCGGGTATAGCTGGCTTGGTTTGCGGTACATTTCTCGCCAGAAGCGGAAAAAAAGTAATTATCATTGAACAACATTCTATCCCCGGTGGATACTGCACATCCTTTAAAAGAAAGGGTTTCAATTTTGATGCGGCAGTTCATCATATTGGCGGTTGTGGAAAATGGGGTATTGTAGGGCGTTGTCTTAAAACGTTAGGTATTGAGATGGATTTTTATCCACTCGACCCAATGGACCATTTGATTTTTCCTCAATTTACCATAGAAATTCCAGCTGATTTAGATGAATATATCGCACGCTTACAAGATCGCTACCCATCATCAAAAGACAACGTCAAGCATTTCTTTCAGGATTTTCTCAAGCTCTATCGTGCAACATTTAATAACGAAAAAAGCCAAATTATCAACAAATACAAAAGCCAGACATATGCAGAAATGCTCAATACATTTTTTTATAATGATGAGCTCAAGATGGTACTTTCCGGTCAATGGGGTTACGTAGGTCTCCCCCCTACCAAGGCTTCTGCTATCGGTATGTGTCAAATGATGATCAACTACCTCAAAGACGGTGCCTTTTTCCCTGCAGGCGGTACACAAGAATTTGCGAATGCATTTATAAAGAAATTTATTGATTTTGGCGGACATGTTATGCTATCATCCAAGGCCGAAAAAATTTTGTGTACCGGCAAAACTGCTGTTGGCATTGCGTTGCAAGAAGGGAAAGAACTATTATCAAATCTGGTCGTTTCAAACATCGATGCAAAACAAACTTTTTTTGATTTGCTTGAAGGAAAATTAGATACACGGTTCCTACAAAGAATTGAGAAAATGAAAGAAAGTTGTTCCTTTTCTCTTCTGTACTTGGGCATCGGTAAAGGCTTAGATCTAGGCAAATTACAAAGAGGGTTTTATCATAGTGCCACAGACGCGACATATAGTGATCCAGAGTGGTTATACGTTTCGATTCCAACAAAGATATGCCCAACACTTGCCCCGCCGCATAAACAGATAATCTCTGTGGTGGTTTATCATGAAAAAAAGAAATATAACGATATTACGAATTGGAAATCTTTTAAGGAAACCATGATAGAAGACACAATAAGTCGGATAGAAAAATACGTTCCTGATATAAAGAGATATATAGAAGTACTAGAAGCGGCTACCCCAAGAACTTTGAAGCGGTATACGTTAAATACTGATGGGGCTGCTTATGGGTGGGAGGTTAGTGTAGATCAAATAGGGGATAACATGCTTTCCCATGAGACACCGATAGAAAATCTGTATTTAACCGGCCATTGGACAAGGCCTGGCCCTGGAATTTGTGCAGTTGTGTCTTCTGGATGGGGTGTAGCAAACTTAATCATGGAGAAGGAGAAACGGAGGTAACTTTATGAAAAGAAAAATGATGTTAATTAACCCACACAAACCGGGAAGACACGGTGAAGAAAGTATTACGGTAATAGTTCAGATGCCTTTGAATCTTGCTTACATTGCTGCACTTACACCAGGTGATTGGGAATTTGATGTCATCGATGAGAATCTGGAATTAGCAATCAATGATAATGACGAAATTACTTTTAAGCCCGTTGATCTTGTCTGTATTACGGCAGTTACCTATCAATCTCCCCGTGCTTATAAAATCGCTCAAGCTTGCAGGAAGAGAGGTATGACGGTAATTATGGGTGGTATACATGCTTCTGTAGTGCCTGAAGAAGCAGCAAATTACGTTGATGCTGTATTTGTGGGCGAAGCAGAAGAAGTATGGCCACAGGTTATAAAGGATTTTGAAGCGGGAAAACTGAAAAAACGTTATGAGGGAGGATTACCACCCCTTAGCCTGATGAAAAAGGTATATCCAAACCGGGAACTTATGAAGAAAAAATACAATTATAAGTTTTCTTCTATTGTCACGACAAAAGGGTGTCCGAATTATTGTGATTTCTGTAGTGTGCCTACTTTCCAGGGCAGAAAATTCAGGGAAAGACCTTATGAGGACGTTCTGGCAGAAATGGCGGCAACAGATTATATGGGTCTAATGCTTGCAGAAGACAATTTCTACGGACACGGGAAAAAGTCAAACGAGAGAGCAAGAGATCTTTTTAAGGGGATGGTGGAGCGTGGTATACATAAAGACTGGTTAGGATTCACCGCCTTAAATATCTCCCAAGATCCTGAAACATTAGATTACATGGCCAAGAGCGGTAATTTTGGCATGCTTATTGGCATCGAATCCACCAATGAAGCTGTTTTAGAGAAGATGAACAAACGGGTAAATCTTAAATTGGGCACCGACAGCTATTTTGATTGTATCCAAAAAATACACAATGCAGGTTTAGTTGTTTGGGGTTCCGTAGTGTTTGGAGCAGATGGAGATGATAAAGATTCCTTTAAACGAATGACGGAGTTTATATTGGAAAATAATATTGATATTCTTACCTTCGGTATTAACTGTCCATTCCCAAAGACACAGCTCTATGCAAGACTGGATTCGGAAAAAAGGATTTTTAGAAAGAATTATCCAGAGGATTGGCAATATTATGACACAGCGCATGTTGTTCATCGCCTCATTGACATGACATTAGAAGACTTTATTGAGGGTATGCAGTATGTTTATGATCATGTATATGCGGGAGATAATTTACGTATGCGCTTTAGGAATTCTATTAAGACAACAAAAAATCCACGGAACTCCATGTTCGCCTTTAGGGTAGGTTCCGATTGGAAACAAGTGTTCGAACAGGTCCTGCAGAATTTAAAAGAGTTATATGATTCAGGTGATTATTATAAAGATTGCTATAAATCAGGTACGGTAACTGTTTCAAAACCCGTAATGGAGACGGCCACTACTTAACACAAACAAATTACGTATTATTGAATTTCAAATTAAAGATTTTGTCAAAAAACACAAGTAATTGATCTCTGCAAAATTTTTTTCTTCTAAAGAGGAGGTAAAATGTCATGATAGGCAAATTGTTATCCTTGTCTATGGAAAAATCAGTTGTTCCAGATATTAGTCCAAAGGCTATTATGATTATTGCTATTGCACTGATATTCGTTATTTTATTCACATGGAAAAAGGAGGGATAATTGCCTCGGAAAAACTCTGCCTTTGATCTTGTAATCATTGGCGGCGGACCAGGCGGTTATGTATCGGCTATAAGAGCCGCTCAACTTGGGATAAAAACTGCTCTTATTGAAAAAGATAAGGTGGGAGGTGCCTGTTTGCATCAGGGTTGTATTCCAACAAAGGTGCTTCTTCGCGCAGTTGAACTTTATGTGCGATTTTCTCGGGTAAAAGAATTTGGAATTACGGTCGAAAAACTAAGAATTGATTATTCGCAGTTGCATAGACGGAAAGAGTCTGTTGTTAAAAGACTATTTCATGGAGTCCAGTTTCTTCTCAAAAAAAATGGAGTCGAGGTTTTCGATGGTGAAGGATATCTCGAATCATCAGATACCGTTTTAATCAAAAAAGACGGAATAGACACTTACCGTGTCACGGCAAGAAATATTATCTTGGCCACCGGTTCACTTCCATTTATTCCCAACAACATTCCATACGATCGCAAATACGTTCTTACCAGCAATGATATTTTAGTATGCGAGGAGATCCCTAAGTCCATAATCATAGCGGGTGGTGGTGCTGTTGGGATTGAGTTTGCCTATCTCTTTAATGCTTTGGGTGCGAAGGTGACAGTTCTTGAATTTTTCAATGATATCCTCCCCGCAGAAGACAAGGAGATTAGTTCGACGTTACGGAGGATTTTCAATAAGAGAGGGGTTGAAATATTAACAAGCTCTTCTTTAGAAAAGGTCACAATCGATGATGGTGTAATGGCAGAGATTAAAAAAGTTGACGGCACCCTTCACCCCCCTGCCACAAGCGGTAATCAAGAATTTATAAAAGCCGATTGTTTACTCCTTGCATTAGGAAGAAAACCAGCCGTGACAAACATAGGAATAGAAAATTTGCCAGTAAATTACCAGGGGAAATATCTGCAAACAAATAAAGTTATGGAAACAAGCCAAAGAGGTCTCTTTGCTATTGGCGATATTACCGGCCCCCCCCTTCTCGCGCACAAGGCGTCGCATCAAGGGTTGCTCGTCGTTTCTCACATAGCAGGCAAGGAGACAACGCCAATGAATTATCAAAGCATACCTGCGGCAACGTATTGCTCCCCACAAGTTGCGAGTATGGGTCTCACCCAGGAAGATACGGAGAAAAGAGGATACAAAACCAGGATAGGAAAATTTCCTCTTATTGCAAACAGCAAGGCAATCATAGATGATGAATACGAAGATGGATTTTTGAAAATTATTTCAGATGATAAACACGGTGAGATATTAGGGGTACATGCTATAGGATCCAATGTGAGTGAATTGATGTGGGGCATGTCTCTTTCAAAAATTTTAGAAGGAACAGCATTTGAGTTGGCGAATACAATATTTCCCCACCCTACCCTCTCTGAGGCTATTCTGGAAGCTGCCCATGCAATTGTTGATAGACCCATCCATATGTAAATGAATTTACCTTTATTTTGAAACCTTACGTTCAACGAAAGGAAGGACAGCATCGCCTGTCTGGATACCCATGAATAACGAAGCTGCGATTGCCTATTTTTCTATGGAAATTGGTCTTTCAAACGACATTCCTACATATAGTGGTGGTCTCGGTATTCTGGCAGGAGACACGATAAAATCAAGTGCCGATCTGGAAATACCGATTGTCGCCGTTACCCTGATTTCAAAGAAAGGTTTCTTTTCTCAGGATATCAACAATGAGGGAAAGCAAATCGAACATGCGGTAGACTGGGACCCCTCAAGGTTTATGGTGCGCCTGCCAAAAAAAGTTGAGGTTCAAGTTGAAGGACGCAGTGTTTTTCTTCAAGCCTGGTGTTATACAGTGCGAAGTATTGCTGGTGGAGAAGTAGACGTCTTGTATCTTGATACGGATGTTGAGGAGAATACAAAGGAAGACAGAGAAATTACGGATGTCTTGTATGGTGGTGATATGCAGTACCGCCTGAAACAGGAGATCATACTCGGCATTGGCGGAGTACGAATGCTTCGCGCTCTCGGGTATCACATTAAAAAGTACCATATGAACGAGGGACATGCAAGTTTATTGACCCTGGAATTGCTCTTGCTCTATAAACGAGACGTTGAAAGTGTTTGGGACGAAAATTGGATCTGGGATGCCGATAGAGTAAAAGACTTATGTGTCTTTACAACCCATACTCCCATTGAAGCAGGTCACGATCGCTTTTCTTACGATCTGGTACAAAAAGTGCTCGGTGAGATTATACCGTTGGAAGTATTGAAAAGATTCGGCGGAAAACAATATTTAAATATGACGCTTCTTGCATTAAATCTGAGTAATTATGTAAATGGCGTGGCCAAAAAACATGGTGAGGTATCGAAAAACCTCTTCCCGGGGTATGAAATTCATGCTATTACCAACGGGGTACACTCATTTACCTGGACGTGTGAGAGTTTTAAGCGTTTATATGACAAATACATTCCGGGTTGGGCTAACGAACCGGAGCTACTTGTCCGCACGGAGATTATTCCTGACGAAGAGGTGTGGGAAGCACATATCCAGGCAAAAAGTGAGCTTGTCGATTATGTTAAAAAGGTTACTGACATAAAGATGAGTCCTGATGTATTAACAATTGGATTTGCGAGGAGATTTACATCGTATAAAAGGGCGGACTTAATGTTTTTTGATCTTAAACGGTTTCTGAAAGTCTGTGAAAAAGGAAGGGTTCAGATCATTTATTCAGGAAAAGCCCATCCGAAAGATACCCCCGGGAAAGATATTATAAAAAAAATTGTAGAAATTGCGAAAGCCATTAACGACAATGTCACCATTGTATTCATAAAAAATTATTGTATCGAGGTGGCCTTAAAACTGGTTTCCGGAGTGGATATATGGCTTAATACGCCTTTGCGTCCACGGGAGGCGTCTGGTACGAGTGGTATGAAAGCTGTGCACAATGGGGTAATTAATTTTAGTATCCTGGATGGGTGGTGGATCGAGGGTCACATTGAGGGCGTAACTGGATGGTCAATCGGTCCAAAGCCAGTCGAATCCTCATTGATACCTGTTAGTGATGCAACTGATGCCGAAGATTTATACTACAAACTGGAAAATCTTATTATTCCCATGTATTATAACGATAGAGGCCAATGGATCAGGGTAATGAAAAATTCGATCAGCAAACTCGCGTACTATTTCAATACCAACCGCATGATGCGTAGATATGTGACGGAGGCGTATTTAAGATAGTTGTGTGCATTGAAAACGGCTTGCACTGCAATATCTGTCCATTTTAGCATTCTCAATTGTTGAAAGGTTTATTATTCGATGTTGGTAAAGCATTCCTGTATAAAGCAAGATGCTAAAAATATTAAGGCGATTATTCTTGACCTGGATGACACTTTGTATGATTGCAGCGGCACCCTTGTATTACGGGGGAGAAAACATGTTGCAAAAGTGATTGCCAGATTGATCAATTGTTCTGAAGAGGAAGCGTATCATCTGCAATTGGAGATGGAAAAAAAATATGGAACAAGTGCGAATATCTACGAAAAAATTGTGTCAGCGCACCACCTTCCACATAACCACGCCAAGGAGTTATTGAAAGAATTTATTCGCGTTGACATCATCGGTATCTCCCTCTTCCCTGACGTAATTGAAACTCTACAGCAACTTAAAGTACAAGGTTACAAGCTAATCCTTGTTACCTCCGGAGAAAAAAAGATACAAAACCGAAAGATTCATGCGCTCGGACTAAGTCATAACTATTTTGACGATATTTTCATTGCGGATAGAGGAAATGGGCAAACGAAATATGATTATTTCAAAGAAATTATACAACAGTACAATTTGAGACCGGAAGAGATCATTTGTGTTGGGGATAAAATAGACGATGAATTAACTTCGAGTAGATCTTTGGGAATGATTACCGTGATGGTGGAACATGGAAGACATTATAAAACATATCTGAAAGAACAGGACAAATGCATCAAGCCCGATTATTCTATAAGACAAATTAAAGATATTTTAAGAATAACCACTACGAGTTCTTTCACAATACGCTAATTTAAATATCCTATTATCACACCACCATTCCAATAATAACACCTTCAAAGACAAGTTTTCCGTTCACAACCCCCTGGGTGTCAAAGATAGCTCTTCGTGAACGCAATTCTGTATTTTTTGCAATTAAAATGAGTTTGTCACCAGGCACAACTTTTCCCCGGAATTTAACTTTATCAATACCACCGAAACCAAGAAATCGTTCGTCTTGCGTGATCTTTTTGTAATAATACGTACACAGTTGTGCCGCTGCTTCAAGCATAAGCACTCCTGGCATTAGTGGACGGCCGGGAATATGTCCTCGTACCCAGAACTCTTCATTTGAAATATCTTTATAACCTACAACAATTTTTTGCTCTGGGTCAAATTTTATAATACCGTTCAACTGTTCCATTTCATGTCTGTGGGGTATTACAGAACGAACGGTTTCAATACCGATCAATACCTTATTTAAATCTAAACTACTTAAATCAATTAAAATATCCTGTGACATAATCGTTTATTGGGAGATTTGCTGATAAAGAGGTTAAATAAAATAGAGTTTACTTACCACGAAAATAACTTTGATATATGTTAATAATTCAGGCGATACGATGTCAATGAAAATCCTTTTTCAAATGAAAATATTATTGACAATTACAAGTTGTTTTGATATAAGTTATACGCACTATTAAGGGTAAGTACTAAGAATTAAAAATGATTATTTTTGTGGTTGTAAACGCAAAAGCGCCCTATTAATTATAAGGCGCTTTTAATTTTAACGGTTTTAAGGATAGACACAATGAATACGTTTATGTCAAAAAAAGAAACTGTAAAAAGAAATTGGTATATTGTTAATGCTGAGGATAAAGTCTTGGGACGGATGTTAACCACTGTTTCCAGGGTTCTTCAGGGAAAGCACAAACCGGAATATACGCCTCACGTGGATGCAGGAGATTTCGTTATCATAACGAATGCAAGCAAGATAAAGCTCACCGGTAAAAAGATGCAGGAGAAGATCCACTATTATGTAACTGGTTTTCAAGGCGGCTTGCGGAAGCGGATGGTTGGAAAGACCTTGGAAACAGCGCCCGAAAAGGTATTGAGCCGATCTGTAAGAAGGATGTTGCCAAGATCTAAACTGGGTAAGACTATGTTAAAAAAATTAAAAATATACGCCGGTGCTGAGCATCCACATCAGGCTCAACAGCCGAAAGATCTGGTTATTCGTAACTAATTCAATGCATATAAATTTCATTAAAAAAGTTTGGCATAGACAAGCGTAGTCGTCCATGCCTTTTTGAGGAGGAAGAAGTGTCAACTGAACAATATTTTTGGGGTACGGGAAGACGAAAATCATCTGTAGCACGAGTAAGGATAAAAAAGGGTAATGGAAAAATTATGGTCAATGATAAGGATCTGGACTCCTATTTTCCCATTGATCGGGATAGAGGTGTGGTACGGTTTCCTTTAAAAACTACAAAGACATTAGGAGAATTTGATGTGCTAGTAAATGTAAAAGGAGGCGGTATAACTGGCCAGGCAGGTGCTATATCCCTTGGCATTGCTCGTGCGCTATTTAAATCCAATTCTACTTTTGTTGAAACCTTACGCAATGATGGCTTATTAACGCGAGATAGCAGAATGAAAGAACGAAAAAAATATGGACGTAAAGGCGCAAGAAAGAGCTTCCAATGGACAAAAAGATAATTCTACTTTGTTGATTGTAATTTTTTATAATACTCTGTCGCTAATCTGATACCTTCTTCAAAGGTAACTTTTGGTTCCCAATTGAGCTCCTTTTTTGCCTTTGAGCTGTCCAAACTGATATGATCTATTTCTCCAGGGCGTTTCTGGCTAAAAATCGGCTCAATCTGAGATTCCAAAGCCTTTCTAACGGTATGAAATACCTCCAAGTCTGAAATCTGTTTCCCCCAACCCAAATTGTAAATTCCTCCATCTCCCACGTTACCGAGGACCATAAGGTTCGCCGCTACAATGTCTTCTACATAGACATAATCTCTCGTTTTGGAACCATCGCCAAAAATTGTGGGTGGTTTGTTCTGCAGGAGTAGTTCACTAAAAATTGCCACTACACCAGCCTCACCATGCGGAGATTGTCTTGGCCCATATACATTTGGATAGCGCAAGACGGTAAAATTCAAGCCATATAATTTATAAAAAATAGACAAATAATGTTCTACGGTGTGCTTGCTAACACCATATTGCGAAAGAGGCTCAACGGGACATGTTTCCTGAACAGGTAAATCCTTGGGTTCTCCATAAACGGCACCGCCAGTCGAGACGTAAATGAACTTTTTAATTTGATATTTTTTTGACAACTCACAGAGATTGAGGGAGCCAAGAATATTAATATTTGCGTCATAAACTGGCATTTCCACCGATTTACGTACATTGACGTGAGCTGCGTGGTGATTTACGATCTCAGGTCTTTCTCTTTTAAATACCTCTTCCAAAGCTTGAGCATCACAAATGTCTGTCAGATAAAATGATGCCTTAGGGTTAACGTTTTCTTTTTGCCCGGCAGAAAGATTATCAACTACAATCACGCGATGACCATGTGCAATCAAGCGGTCTACTAAATGGGAAGCAATAAAACCAGCGCCACCGGTAACAAGTATCTTCATAAATAAAGTCCCCCTTTTTTGGTATTGTTATACGTTTTGCAATGTGGCCAGATCAGGGTTATCATTATAGCAAAATTATGAAATTAATCAATAAACATAAATTATTCTTGCAAATTCTACACTGTGTAGAATATAATCATGCCTATAATGCACGGCTCATAATAAGTACCTTTACTCAAAAAGATCGTGTCAATTTTAAGACCTTTTTCTTGCAAAAGAATACCTTATGGGTAAACAGTTGAAATTCAATTTCAATCCTTTTAAAGAAGGATTGAACCATGTCTTAGGGACTCTGGAGAAAGATATTATGGAGGTATTGTGGAAGCACGGAGAGTCATCGGTAAAGGACATTTTGGATACTCTTCCGGCCGGCAGAAACATTTCATATTCTGCAGTGATTACCGTTACCAATCGAATGACCAAGAAAGCGCTTCTTCAGAAAAGGAAAGTGGGAAAGGCGTATTTTTATACGCCTATCTACGATAGAGAGAAATTCTTTGAAATTATATCAAAAAAAGTCGTGGAAGGAATTTCGGGATTTTCTCTTCAGTCAGCAATGGTGCATTTTGTGGACTATATGTCGCAAATGGATCCAGAAAAAATTGAATATTTTTCCAAACTGATCGAATCCAAGAGGCAATCATTATCAAAAAAACGTTGAGAATTCAAAGTAAACATGAAACACGTAATCATAGACCAACAAGGAAAGGCACAATTATATTTTTTGCTGATAGTGTTTATCAATCTCACAATCTTTTCATTGATTGTTACTGGCGTTGTGATTGGCATCAAAGGGTATATATCTGATACCAGGTCTGTGTATACATCGATAACCTGCTGTGAGAGTATCTGCTCAACATGTTTTTTTACCTTGCATACCATAGCTACGATACTTCCCTGGGTCTGCATTGTAATACTTTTTGTTGGAATATGTGCAGCCATTTATAAAGCGCTATACATACCCTATAGAAATAACAGCTTGATCCACTCTCTCCCGTCTCTTTCCATTGAGTGCTATCCCAAATTAAAAAATATTGCTCACCGTATGCACTTTCACAATCAACTTGTGCTTTTAGACAACAGCGAATTACGTTACGCTTTTACATCGGGACTATGGAAGCCAAAAGTATATATATCTCTGGGCTTGTGTTTTTATTTAACAAGAAAGGAACTCCAGGCCGTACTCCTTCACGAGGCTCAACATAAAAAGAACAAAGATCCATTAAAATTATTTATTATACAAATATTGTATGCACTCAATTTTTTCCTTCCGATTAATCATTATTTGTTAGATCAATTTTCTTCCGCATCGGAGAAGGCAGCAGATGATAGCGCTGTAAATGTTTCCAGAGAGCCTATAGAACTGGCGAGCGCACTTGTAAAGATATGCAAATCTAATCAAACAGCAGCGTTATATCCATTTGTCTCTTATTTCAAAGGACAAAATGTTACAGAAGACCGAGTAAGACGTTTGCTGGAGCCGCAGATGCCTCCCCCCGATCTTTTTAAAGTTTACCTGTATTCTTCCAGTTTTTTATCTCTTTTTATTGCTACGATATTATTTTTGTCTTTATTTTATAAATTCTTACTACCTGCGTATGCCCCTGACTGTGCAGCTAAAACATGTCACATAGTCAGGTGCGGACAATCCTAATTTACAATATATGAATAGAATACTATCAAAAATATTTGTTCTCGTCTCCATCCTGCTTGTTTCTCATGCCATCGCCATTGCCCAGGACAAATACAACATTACGGCTGTGAAACAAACGAACAACAAGAACGTTATTATTGAAATGAGTGAGACGGACGCCCCCTTGGACTTAAAATGGTTGATTCAGGAGGCAATGGAACATAATCCGGAAATTATTGCAGCTCAAAAACGTTTAAACGCTGCAAAAGCAAAGATTTCACAAGCTAAATCCTTGGACGACCCTAATATCAGTATTGGTTCTTATCGGGCGTCTAATAGCCCCATTAGTGCCGAAGGTCAAGCCGATTTTTTTTCACGGCAACTTGGCGCATCCCAAAAGATACCTTTTCCTGGGAAACTGCGTTATAGAGGTGAGGTGGCTGCAGAAGAATCTAAAATAGTGGAAAAAGACCTGCAGTCTAAAATACAGGAAATTATAGCCCTTGTAAAATCTGCTTTTTACGAACTTTATTACATTAACAATGCTATTGACATTACGGACGAAAACAGAGAGCTATTGCGCAAGTTTGCTAAGATCGCAGAAACAAAATATTCCGTAGGTAAGGCAACCCAGAGGGATGCGCTTGCAGCACAGGTCGAATTGTCTACCTTGGCTAATAATCTCATTGTTTTGAACAAGGAAAGGGAATCAATTATCGCCCGATTAAACATCTTATTGGACAGACCCACACAGACCCCTTTGGGGAAACCCCGCTCTTTTGAAAAGCATACCCTTAATTTAACAATAAAAGAATTAGAAGGCCTTGCAGTTAATAATAGTCCGGAGCTTAAAAAGTTTGACCATGCTATTAAGAAGAATGAAGCGTCCTTAAAACTTTCAAAAAAGGATTATTACTTTTCAGACATTGAACCCATGGTTGAATATATGCAAATGGATGGAATGCCTGACGCATGGACTACAAAACTTACTTTTAATGTACCATGGTTGTGGTCTAAAAACCGGTCGAAGGTTAAGGAGGCCAATGAAGATCTTTCCGCTGCCAGGTCTGATTATCGCTTCATTAACAATAAGACTTTTTTTGAGATAAAAGATTTTTTAACCAAAATACACTCCTCTGAAAGCACAACAAATCTTTATGAGACAGGCGTTATTCCTCAGGCCGAACAATCATTAAAGGCCGCGCGCATTGGATACGAAACAGACAAGGCAGATTTTCTTACCCTGATCGACAGCCAACGGATTCTTTTAAACTCAAGACTACTTTACTATAGGGCACTGACCGATTATGAGCAAAACCTGGCAAACATGGAAAGGGCTATAGGAATGCAGTTGACGCAATAAAACCCGTGCTTAGCTTTCTGCCATTAATGATATACCAAAGCTAATTGCTAATTGTCGATTGCTGATGGCTGAGCACTTATCATAAAAGTTAAGAAAGGAACGTTATATGTCTTTCAAACAATTTCTTCAAAAACACAAATATTTCGATAAAAAAGGGTGGCATGGACAAACTTGTTTGTCCATGCCTGGCTTGATGTTTAGAAATTTTAAACTGATGGTACAACCGTCCCGGTTGCGCAAAGAAAAAAATCACCGAAGGCGTACTTTCATCAAACCTACGCTTGCTATCCTTAGTATCCTTTCCAGCATTTATGCACAGCACCTTGTAGTGATAAGGCGCACCTTGCCACCACAAGACGTATTCAGCCTTGTTTCTTCCGCAAACGCTGAAGAAGCAAAGGAAAAGAAGATACTCTACTGGACATGCGGAATGCACCCTTCCGTGAAAATGGATAAACCCGGTAAATGTCCTATTTGTGCAATGGACCTCGTTCCGGTTTATGAAAAAGGAGTAGCTGGTGAAAAAGAAGAAGGCACACTGACTACCGTAGAACTGGGTGAACGTGCCCGTAAACTGGCGCGTGTCAAAACGGACGTTATTACTTATCGGTCATTAACCAAAGATATTTATACGGTAGGATTGATAGATTATGATGAAAGACTTACGGCCTTTGTGTCGGCGTGGATCCCGGGCAGAATTGATAAACTCTTTGTTGATTTCACTGGCACAGAAGTAGTAAAAGACGAAGCCATGGTCTGGATATACAGCCCGGAACTGGTATCTACACAGGAAGAATATCTTTTAGCATGTGAGACCCTGGAAAAAGTAAAGAAAAGCCCCTTCCCAGAAGTAATAAATGGCGCTAAATCACTTATTGATGCATCCAGAAGGAGATTATTATGGTGGGGTGTCACAGAAAAACAGATTTCAGAGCTTATAAAAGATAAAAAGGTAAAGCAACATACGATCATATATGCCCCTATCAGCGGTACTGTTATCGAGAAAAAAGTGCTGGAAGGCCAATACGTTATGCAAGGCGGGATGATATACACGGTTGCCGATCTTTCGAACATATGGATGAAGGCCAATGTTTATGAATATGAAATGGCATGGGTAAAGGTTGGGCAGGAAGTAGAGATCACGACCCCCGCATATCCGGGAGAGGCTTTTATTGGGAAAGTTGCCTTTATAGAGCCGTTCCTTGACGATAAGACACGCTCGGTAAAGATTCGCTGCGATATCCCTAATCATCAGCTAAAACTCAAACCATCAATGTACGTCAACGCCCGCATACGGATACCGGTTGAAGAACTTGGAAGTGAAGGTGAACGTTATGTGAGTGGACTGGATTACTTCTGTCCCAATCATCCGGAAATTAAATCCAGCAGACCGGGCATATGCCCTGAAGATAATCTCCCCTTTGCAAAGAAATCCCCTTCGCAAATAGAACTAGTTACTGCTGCCAGTATGGCTTCGTCGCAAGGAGAAATTGAGTATGAATATGTATGTCCCATGGAATGCTACAGCTCCAAAGAACCCGGTAATTGCCCAGTGTGCGGCATGAAGCTTGAGAAGGCAACTGTTAAGGCTTTAGGCAAGAAGTTAACATGCATTTGTCCACAAGAATGGGATCCAAAGGCAGCGCCAAAATCATGCCCTATATGCGGTATGTTACTAAAAAAGAGTATGACGATAACCTTGCCTAACGGTGAAGAAAAACATAAATTCGTGTATATGTGTCCGATGGCGTGTATGACCTCTGAGAAACCAGGAGAATGTCCTGATTGTAAAAGGCAGATGGGCAGATGGGAGGTCAAAGAAGGGTTAAGGATAACAGCGCAAAAAATAGAACTCAAAAGACGCAGCGTTTATGCCTGCCCCATGCATCCGGAGATAGTTTCCAATCAACCAGGGAATTGTAATAAATGCGGAATGAATCTTGGAAAAACTATCCAGGTGCTTGCCATCCCAGCCACCGCAGTGTTAGACACAGGCATACGAAAGATTGTTTATATCGATAAAGACAATGGACAATATATAGGAAAAGAAGTCGCTCTTGGTCTAAAAGCGGGTGATTACTATCCCATCTTGGATGGACTTGAAGAGGGAGATAAAGTGGTTACATCCGCAAACTTCCTCATCGACTCCCAGAGTCAGCTTACCGGCGGAGCCAGCGCTTTGTACGGAGGATCGATGGAATTTAAGGAAGAAAAATAATCTTTGAAACCACCGATTACACAGACAAATACAGACATTCTGTAATTTCTCTTTCAATGCAAAAAAATTTTAAAGTTTCTCATTGTACCATTTACCCACCCCTAAATCCCCTCCCAAGAGGGACTTTGTAATTCCCCTCTCGGGAGGGGCCAGGGGTGGGTGGAATGTCGTTGGGTTTTTGTCTTTTAAAACCCAACCTAATTTATGGAGAAGAATCTCTTCACTACAGAAGATTCGTGAATTAATTTTAAATATAGGCTTTGATTAAAAATAGGCCAGAAATCTGTGTAAGCTGTGAAATCTGTGGTTACAAAATTAGTATGATCAATAAACTCATTGAACTCTGCCTCAAAAACCGGTTCCTCATCATCTGCTTCTACCTTCTGGTGATATTTGGTGGCGTCTTTGGTTTAAAGAATATCAACATGGATGTCATTCCGGATATCGGTGAAAACCAGTGCATCATCTTTACCGATTGGCCAGGACGCAGTCCCCAGGACGTAGAAGATCAGGTCACCTACCCCCTGACGGTTAATCTGCTTGGAGTACCCGGCGTAAAAGTTATACGCTCCCAATCAGGCTTTGGCTTTTCCATGATATTTATTGTCTTCCAGGAAAAGATTGATTTTTACTGGGCGCGCTCTCGTGTGTTGGAGAGGTTAAATTTTGTACAAGCGTTGCTTCCAAAAGATGTTGTCCCCCGATTGGGTCCAGATGCCACGGGACTTGGTCAGATTTTCTGGTATACCGTGGAAGGCGAAGGATATGACCTTGGACAACTGCGTTCCATACAGGACTGGTTTATTCGCTATCAACTTAATGCTGTGGAAGGCGTTTCAGAAGTCGCAGGAGTTGGTGGTTTTGTCAGACAATACCAGGTCGATGTCGATCCCAATAAATTGCTGGCATACCGTTTAACAGTGGGAAACGTGTATGAAGCCGTGCGCAAGAGTAACATCGACGTAGGCGCCAAGGTCGTAGAAAGCAATAATATGGAGTTTATCGTCCGTGGACTTGGATTCATAAAAAACGTTTCCGATATTGAAAATATCACGGTGGGCAGTTATAACGGTGTGCCCATTTTCGTCAAAAACGTAGGTATTGTGCAGGTTGGGGGTGATTTCAGACGCGGGGCGTTGGATAAGGAAGGCGCCGAGGTTGCTGGCGGCATTGTCCTCATGCGACAGGGGCAAAACCCCCTGGAGGTGATTAAAAGGATAAAAAAGAAGATGAAAGAGATTGCGCCGGGGTTGCCGCCGGGCGTAAAGATCGTGCCCTTTTATGACAGGGAAGGTCTTATCTACCGGGTTATTGATACCCTGAGAGAGGCGCTGATAGAAGAGATCATCATCACTTCCCTGGTTGTAGCGATTTTCCTCTTACATGTCCGGAGTATTTTTATCTGCTGTCTCGGATTCCCTATATCCATACTTGTTTCATTCCTGGGCATGTATTTTATGGGTATCGACTCAAACATCATGTCCCTCACAGGTATCGCCATTGCAATTGGTGAGGTAAGCGATATGAGCATCGTCATGACGGAGAATATCTTCAGAAATCTCATAGAACAAAAGGATAAGAAAAGCAGACCGCAGATCATCCTTGACGCCTCGAAAGAGGTTGGCAGTTCCATTTTCTTCGCTGCTTTAACCACCATATTTATGTTCTTTCCGGTATTTGGTCTCACCGGGCAGGAAGGAAAGCTCTTTAAACCGCTGGCGTGGACAAAGACCTTTGCCATTGGGGCATCGGTTGTTATGGCAATTACCCTGGTGCCTATACTTTGTACCTTTCTGTTAAAAGGTAAACTAAGGCCTATGGAGGAGAATTTTTCCTCCAGGATGCTTTTGAATGGTTATCAACCCGTGCTTAGGTGGGTGTTGGATCATAAGAAGACGTTCCTTGCTATCCCGCTTGCCATTGTCGTTTCATCTGTCTTTGTGGCAAAAAGGATTGGGAGGGAGTTCATGCCGCCCCTGGACGAAGGTTCTATCCTGTTTATGCCGGTGATGCTACCCAGCGTGGCCTTAACGGATGCCTTCAGGGTCATGCAGAAACAGGATATGATAATAAAATCCTTTCCGGAAATAGATATAGCAGTTGGAAAATTAGGGAGGGCGGAAACCCCTACAGACCCGGCGCCCGTCGAGATGTTTGAGACCGTTGTTACCCTAAAACCAAGGGAAGAATGGCGTAAAAAGAAGATCGAATACAAATTTTTAAACTATGTGCCCCCCCTCTTTCATCCCCTTTTTCATTGGATTTTGCCAGACGAGCGAACGATTACCAAGCAGGAACTCATCAAGGAAATGGATGAAGCTTTAAGGATACCTGGTGTTGCAAACATATGGACACAGCCCATCATAAATCGTGTGGACATGCTGGCAACGGGAATTCGTACATCGGTTGGTGTCAAGATATTTGGAACGGACCTGAACGTATTGCAACAATTGGCCATTGACATTGAAAAAGCGCTACAGGATGTGCCCGGTGTTGCGGATCTTTATGCAGAAAGGATCACAGGAAAACCATATCTGGAATATCATATTAAACGGGAGGAAATCGCCCGCTATGGTATCAATATCCAGGATGTGCAGGATGTTATTGAATCTGCTATTGGAGGAGAAAATATTTCCACAACGGTAGAGGGACGCGAGCGCTATCCCATACGGGTCAGATACGCCCGGGAACTGAGGGACAATTTTGACGCGCTAAAAAAGATTTATGTTCCAAGCTCTGGAGGTCAACGTATTCCTATTACACAGGTCACCGATATACGTTACGTAATGGGACCGGCCATGATCAGCAGCGAGAATGCCCTCCTGAGGGCTTATGTCCTAATGAATGTCCGCGGTAAAGATCCAATGAGCTTTGTAGAAGAGGCATCCAGGGTCGTGTCGCAAAAAGTTATGTTGCCTCATGGGTACTTTGTTCAATGGAGCGGTCAGTTTGAAAATCAGATCAGGGCCAGAAAGAGATTGCAAATCCTTGTGCCTTTATCCATGGTTGTTGGCTTTCTCCTGATTTTTATGGCCTTTAAATCATTCCCGCAAACAATGTTTATCCTGTTTGCCGGTATACCAACGGCCATTGCAGGTGGTGTCTGGCTTCAATACCTGTTTGGCTATAACTTCAGCGTCGCTGTCTGGGTAGGTTTTATCTCTATCTTTGGTATTGTGGATGACGATTCCGTCCTTATTACTACCTATATTAACGATCTGTTTGGTAAAAGGAAGATGAAAAGTATCCATGATATCCGTGATACAATTCTGATGGCGGGCACACGAAGGATACGGCCATGTGTAATGACGGCTGCCACCACCTTTATTGGACTTATACCTATCCTGTGGGAAACTGGCGCCGGCGCAGAGGTTGCCAAACCCATGGCAATTCCATCTATCGGGGGTATGGCCATGGCATTGGTCAGCGTCTTCATCATCCCCTGCCTGAATGCCTGGCACAAGGAACGTAAGTTTTTGAAAGCCGTAAAGCAAAACCCCGGAATTAAGGAGACCGGAGTTTTTGTGTAATCAGACTGTTGTGTCGAAAATATATTTTTAATCAGAAAAGTTTTTTAAAAAAATAGAACATGCAGTTGAAGGACTGTATGAAATAACAGGAACATAGCAAAGCCTTTGGGCGACAAGCTGCAGCCGGCCTTTTGATTCTGTTTAAATGCGCATTGATTAGAAACAGCGAATCTCATATTACGTCCTGGTCAAATGACGGTATTTAATACGGTGGGGCTGATCGGCAGCAATGCCAAGGCGTTTTTTTCTATCCGCCTCGTAATCGGAATAGTTTCCTTCAAACCAGACCACCTTGCTGTCTCCTTCGAAGGCGAGGATATGGGTGGCAATTCGGTCCAGAAACCAGCGGTCGTGGCTGATCACCAGCACACAACCAGAAAAATTTTCCAGGGCATCTTCCAGTGCCCTCATGGTATTCACGTCAAGATCGTTCGTAGGTTCGTCCAACAGTAGCACATTGGCCCCCTCTTTCAGGATACAGGCAAGATGCACCCTGTTCCGCTCCCCTCCTGACAAACTGTTCACAGGTTTCTGCTGGTCGGTGCCGGAAAAATTGAAACGCGCCACATATGCCCGTGAATTGACTTCCCTGTTACCAAGCTTGATAATATCGCGTCCTCCGGAAATGATCTCCCATATCGTCTTTTTCGGATCAAGGGTCGTACGGCTTTGGTCAACATACCCAAGCGTAACCGATTCCCCAACCCGAATGGAGCCCGTATCCGGTTTCTCCTGGCCGGTAATCATACGAAAGAGGGTCGTTTTTCCGGCTCCGTTCGGGCCGATGATTCCCACAATCCCGCCGCGTGGCAGGGAAAACGTCATTCCCTCCATCAGGATGTTATCCCCGTACGCCTTGACGACGTTATCTGCTTCAATAACCAAATTTCCTAGTCGGGGGCCGGAAGGGATGTAGATTTCCAAATCCTTTACCCGGGTTTCGTTCTGCTGTTCAAGAAGAGATTCATAAGATTTAATACGCGCCTTCGATTTTGCATGTCTGCCCTTCGGGGACATTCTGATCCATTCAAGCTCACGCTGCAGGGTCTTTTGTCGCTCGGTTTCCTGCTTCTCCTCCTGCTGTAATCTCTTTTGCTTTTGTTCAAGCCACGACGAATAGTTTCCCTTCCAGGGGATTCCATACCCCCTGTCCAGTTCCAGAATCCAGCCGGCTACATTATCGAGAAAATAACGGTCATGGGTTACGGCTATGATAGTTCCCTCATAAGCCTGTAAATGGTGCTCCAGCCAGGCAACGGTCTCGGCGTCAAGATGATTCGTCGGTTCATCCAGCAGTAAAATGTCCGGCTTTTTGAGTAATAACCTGCATAGCGCTACACGGCGCCGTTCACCACCGGATAAAACCTTTACCGGAACATTCCCTTCGGGGCAACGCAGTGCATCCATCGCCATTTCCAGTCTGGCATCCAGATCCCATGCACCCAGGGTATCGATCTTTTCCTGCACTTCACCCTGTCGCTCAATCAGTTTATTCATGTCTTCGTCTGACATCGGCTCGGCAAACCGTTCGTTGATCTGGTTATATTCCTTGTGCAGATCTACCAGTTCCTGCACCCCTTGTTCCACAATTTCCCGCACCGTTTTTGTCTCATCCAGATGTGGTTCTTGTTCCAAAAATCCCACCGAATAACCGGGAGAAAGGGTTACCTGTCCGTTAAAATCCTTATCCACTCCGGCAAGAATGCGCAGGAGGGAACTCTTCCCTGATCCGTTTAGTCCCAGTACGCCAATTTTTGCGCCGTAAAAATATGAAAGAGAAATATCTTTCAATACGGGTTTTTTTTCATAGTGTTTGCTCACCTTAAACATGGAATAGATAATTTTATCCGGCTGATTACTCATAAAGATGTCTCTTGAGAAAGATTATTGAATTTCATACCACAATCGGAATAACTTGAGGAGGTATCTGTAAAGCAACTGCGAATTAAAGACAGTTTACGACAAATGGATTAAGCGAAACGAATCCACCGCTTCATTTCTAGAAAAAAACAACCAGGCTACTTTGGTTTAAAGGTAAATTTTTGTCCCCCAATCGCAGCCTCGTACATTAAACCGGATTTCGATAAAGTAGCAATGGCAACACCCTCACTGTATGCTGCATCCGCAGAAACCCCGGAGGTCGCTGCTATAGCGGACGCCTGCGCCCCTAGTTTAAGCTTACCGGCCTTGAAGTCTTCGAGGGTCGCCTTGTCCTTGAAAAAAACAATCTCGCTGTATTGCTGACCACCAAATTGTAAACCCAAAGTTACCTGTACCAGATCGGCAGTGCCAATGTAGTTCCCCTTTTCATAAACTTCCCCCTTACCGTGAGCCGCTCCTATGCCAATCCCCCCTTTCGTTACCGTGGGGAATACTGCGTAACCGTATGCCTTCTCAAAATAGATATCCAAATACGAATAGTGAGTTTTAAAATCCGTGATCGTTTTTGCAGACAGTGTTTGGGTAATGTCAATATCATGACCTTTTGCAGTTTCCGTTTCGGACGGACGCCATCCTGCATAAACGGACCCGGCTGTAATATTCGTTAAGGTAATCATGATAAGATTTACCATAAGTAATTTTTTCATTTCATACTCCTTTAAAGTCAAATTTGTGTTCGATTCGAGAGATTCAGCATTCGTCTGAAAGACTTTTTCCGCAACGGGCAATCAGTATAAGGAATAGTAAACAGACTTTCATTCTGAGCCTAAGCAGGCAAAGCGCCTCCTGGAAAAATATTTGGAGACATAAAGATTATTTTCGCGCCACCGGCACGATAGTTAAGGTTTCCCGCTTACCGTTCCTGAGTACGATTATTTCGATTGGTTTGCCGAATCCCGCGGTATCCATCAGATAATTGTAATCGTAAAGATTGGTAATCTTGTTACCGGCAATTTCAACAACAATATCCCCATTTTTCATTCCAGCCTTATCTGCCGGTCCATCCTTTTTCACCGTGTCGATCTTAACTCCTTCTTTCGTTTCAGAGGTAAAATCTGGTATTGTTCCCCATGAAGCTTTTCGGCTAACCTTTTCTGTTTTATGTTCTTCTAAGGGTGTAATTCTTTTGTAATCCGGACGTTCTGTCTGCGGAAGCAGATCAATTAAGATTGAGCGCGAGAATCCGGCAATCCTTACCATACCATCATAATTCAGAGTTATTGGGTCATCCGTAGGACGGTTATAATCTTCGTGTACGCCGGTAAAAAAATGGATTACCGGGATCCCCTTCGGGTAGAAGGAAGAAACATCCGTGGGTTGATACGGATCTTGAAGAAGTTTTACTTGAAATCCCGCTTTTACATTGGATTTTTCTATAAGCCGGCTCCAGATATTTGACGAACTTACTCCTTCGACAATCAGATTGTTTCCTCTCAGCCGGCCTACCATATCAAAATTCATATAGGCAATGACGTTTTTGAGAGGAACCGTTGGATGGCTTGCAAAATAGGAAGATCCAAGGCATCCCAGTTCTTCGCCTGACCAGAGAGCGAAGACAATTCCTCGTTTAAAGATCTGCGGATTATTTTTCCGTTCTTCTGCAAGTGAAGAGGCTAGTTCCAGCACAACAGCAACACCCGATGCGTTATCGTCGGCGCCATTGTGTATCTGTCCCTCTTCCTCCTTATGTGCCAGCGAATCGACACCACCGCGTCCAATATGGTCATAATGTGCGCCAACAATGATACACTCAGCACCTTCACTTTTTTCATCCGGTGGCAAAAAACCGAGGACATTACAGTCTGCTTCTTTTATTTGTTCAACAGCAGTAGAAACTTTTACCGTTACTTTCGGCAAAAGAAAGCTACCCTGGGTTTGAGGATTTTCAGTATCCAGTGCTGCTTGAACTGTTCCAAGATTTCTGCCGGAATTGGCAAAGAGCGCTTCGGCTACCGCACCGCTTATGGAGACTACGCTGATTCCTGAGTCTGCAGATGCCTTATCGCGGGAAAAAGGGATCAATTTCCCTGCATCAGAAGACCCAGGGCCAATGACAACTAACAATGCCCGCGCCCCGCGTTCACGCGCCAGCACAGCCTTATGTCGTAACCCCGAGTGTCTGCTGAGTTCCAGATGCCTTTTCATATCGACCTTTTCGGGAACGTGGTGAAGAATTAAAACGATCTTGTCTTTTACGTCAATACCAGCGTATGAATCATATCGGTTACCGTTATCTCCCGGGATGGATAGGCCGTAGCCGGCAAAAACCACCTGCCCTTCTACCCCACCATTAGCGGTAAATGTAAGGGGAAGAAAATCCCTTTCCACCTCAAACGACACAGTTTCTGTTCCCTTTCCTTCTCTCATAATTTGAAGATGGTTTTGAGAAGGGACGAATTTCGATCCTGAGATAAAAGGAAATTCCTGGAAGTATCTGCCCTTGTTTCCGAGGGGTTTTAGCCCGATTTCATGAAAATAGCCGGCGATATATTGAGCTGCCATCTGGGTGCCCCGGCTACCTGTCATCCTGCCTTCCAATTCATCAGAAGCCAGGTATTTTACCTGTGCGCAAAGGTCAGCGGAAGTAATGTCCGGAGAAAACCGATATGCTCCGCTTTTGCCCTCATCATATTGCTTCTGGTTGGTATCGGTTGCGGTGTCTTCTTTCAACGCGCCAGAGGGGGCATGCAGTTCTGTTGCCTGAGCACCGGATCTGCTGGGGGATAATTTTAAAGCCTCCCTTGCTGCTTCGTGGTTCCAGGCAGCAAGAAATAATTGAGAATCACCATTTGATGTGCGTCCGGAGGTCCACGCAAGCTGTTTGCCGTCAGGTGAAAATACCGGTAAACCATCGAACCTATCGGTAAACGTTACCCGTACAGGCTCTTTTTCTCCCCGGGTATCTACGAGAAACAATTCACAATTCGTGAATCCCAGTTTATTTGAATGAAAAATGACATACTCGCCCGATGGATGATAATAAGGAGCCCAGGACATTGATTTGAAATCGGTCAGTCTGCATACATCTGTCCCGTCAACTTTCATGGTGTAGATATCTGCCAGCATGCCATTCTCATTGAAATGCCTCCAGATGATCCGCTCACCATCGGGACTAAAAAACGGTCCGCCGTCATACCCGTCCCAGGTAGTTAATCGTTTTTGATCGGAACCATCGGCATTCATGATATAGATTTCACCAAAATAACCAGGATTCGTTTCCATGCGTTTTCGGTCTTCCGGTGTAAGTTTTTCAATCGGGTAGGCATCCCGCAAAGAACAAAATACAATTTTGTTTCCATCAGGAGAATAGGCGCCTTCCGCATCATAACCGACTGCGTTCGTTAAGCGCCTTAATGCGCTTCCATCACGGTTGGCTGAAAAGATGTCGTAGTGGCTGTCATAATCCCATGTAAAACGACGCTTTTCCCCCGATGAACGGAATTCAATTTCCGCCTGTTGCTTTGCCCTGGCTTCAGGGTCAAGGTGGGTTGATGCAAAGAGTACCTCGTCAGTATTGGGCCGAAAAAACGAACACGTGGTTTTTCCCGTCCCGGGAGAAATTCTATGCGTGTCTCCCGTCTCTAAATTCATCATATAAATCTGATAAAATGGGTTCTCCGGGTCACGTTCGCTCTGGAAGATTAAAAATTTTCCGTCCTGAGAAAAATAACCTTCTCCGGCGCTTTTCCCTTGGAGAGTCAGTTGTCTGATATTCGTTAAAAATTGATCTTCTCCTTTTTCAGGCTCATGAGCGCATACGGCTTTCTTGTCAGGGCATATCGCGAGTATAAGCACAAACACCATAAACACGGCTACTATTTTTTGCATAAAAATATGGTCCTCTCTCCTACTCGTCATGATAATACACAAAGTAGGCAGACAAATGATATTGTATCAGGCTGCATTGAGCAGCGGCCTTTTGTTTGTAAAGCGATGAGGTTCGCCGCTCTACAAAGACAACTTTGAAATTCCTTATCATAATTAATTTAACCATCCGGCAACGCCTTCGTTTAAAGAGGAGGGTTGCTTTTACAAGAAGAACGGTTCAATACTTAGAAATCTGCGGACGATAGTATTTCGAATAATAATAAACCATGAATCATCTGTCAATACATAACTCCTCTTTCATTTATGTAATTTCTCGATTGACAGGACACTATGGGATTGCTATAAATGCGAGGCCTTGAAGAAATAGATTTTTTATGAAATGACCTGTACCTAACACGACGAGATATAATGAGTATATTTCAACGGCTTTTTTTGACAATACTTTTCCTGTCTCTCTTTTTTCCTGGAACAAATAATTTACTCGCCGAGCCAGACAATCAGGAACATGCACCTCATCGGAGCAATAAAGGCGAACATGGTTCCGGGCATTGGGGTAGCAGAAAAGATGATTGTTTTAAATGTAACGATAATATGAGGCAGAGGCAATCCCCCATTGGTATTTCCACAACCGAAAAAGGTCCTCTGGAGAGTATCAACTTTCATTACTATCCAACCCCTTTAAAAATCATAAACAATGGCTATACCATTCAAATCAATTATGGAAACGGGAGTTACATAACTGTTGGCAACACACGATATGAACTTATGCAGTTTCATTTTCATCATCCCTGTGAACATATTATAAACGGGCAATCTTACCCGATGGAAGCGCATTTGGTACATAAAGCTGCAGACGGGAAACTGGCTGTTGTTGGCGTACTTATGAAAGAGGGTAAAGGGAATGATTTCATCAAAACGCTATGGAAGTATTTCCCGAAAGAAGGTGAGAACGAGGTTGTTTCTATCGGTCAAAAAATTGACGCCAATCAACTGCTCCCGGCGAATGTTATAAATTATTATCATTATTCCGGTTCTCTAACAACACCCCCCTACAGCGAAATTGTTAATTGGTTTATTTTAAAGACACCAATTACAATATCAAAGGTACAGGTAGACACATTTAAATCGATCTTTAAGAAGAGTGCCAGACCAATTCAGCCCCGACACGGAAGGATTGTCAAGGAAAACAATTAATTTTGTATGGCAAAATTAAAACTTGATCTGCACGACATTTGCAAAAACGGCTCTTTAATCGAAAGCGAACTCAACCGGATTATCTTTGAGGCCGTTGAGAAAAAGATTGCACTGGTGGAAATCATCCCGGGAAAAGGAAGCGGGCAGTTAAAGAAAACCGTCCTACGCTTTCTTAATCGCACGGACATCAAAAAACTCTATCACCGTATTGAGAAAGATCGTGACAATTTTGGAAGGGTTTTTGTCCATTTTAAGCATTAATAGCAATTGTTAACAGAGAATAACAAATGATAACTAGTGTCTGAACGAAGACTACCAAAAATGTCATTTTGAGTGAAGCGAGAAATCTTTTGAGCATTGAAATTGTAGGGTTTGAAAATTTCTCCCTCCGGTCGAAATGATAAAAGTATGTATTTTTGTTCAGACACTAACCAAATTGCGTTTGACACGTTTATGTAAGATATGATAATGTGACGGAAATTTCATACTTTTTTTGTCCGTATCAAACACACCCCCCTAAATCCCCTCTTTTTAGCAGAGACTCTTGCTCTCTCTTCTATAAAGAGGGCCCGGGGCGTGCCGCAAGGCAGCCAATGTTTCGTCTCGTATCGTACACAGGAAATGTATGGGAAATTCCTTTCAAAAAGCTAAACGGTTACAAAGGTAAACAATGAATACATTCTGGCATATAATGCGGGTTGACGAGATTTCGCAGAATCTTGACACCAATATAGACACCGGGCTCAGCCATGCCACGGCGGAAGATCGGCTAAGGAAATACGGATATAACCAACTGGAGGAAAAAGAGGGCATATCCCCCTTCGTGCTCTTTTTAGGGCAGTTTAATGACTTCATTGTCTGGATATTGCTTGCGGCAGTTGTAATTTCCGGAGTACTGGGAGAATGGATCGATGCCCTGGCTATTGTCTCTATCGTGGTAATTAATGCTGTCATCGGATTTACTCAGGAATACCGTGCAGAAAAATCACTCGAAGCCTTGCAGAAAATGGCGACTCCTTTTTCAAAGGTAATGCGTAATGGTGAAATGCATTCCATTTCTTCCCGAAACATTGTGCCGGGGGACGTTGTATTGCTGGAAGCCGGAGATTATATCCCTGCCGATGGCAGGCTTTGTTCCTCTTTTGGCCTGAGTACGCAGGAATCTTCCCTTACGGGAGAATCAACACCCATAGAAAAATTTACAGAGCCCCTCCCAAACCCCTCATTATCTCTTGGTGACAGAGAAAACATGGTATTTATGGGCACTTCAGTAACAAGCGGCAAAGGAACGTGTATTATCGTAACAACGGGCATGCAAACTGAACTGGGTAAGATTGCGGGTCTCATTCAGGAAGCTGGGAAAGAGGTGACACCCCTCCAGCACAAGCTCGAGGTGTTTGGAAAGAAACTCGTCTATTTGTGTTTAGGAATTGTAGCGATCGTGTTCCTCCTGGAGTTATGGCGGAAAGATCCGCTTTTAGAGGCCTTTCTGGTATCCGTTAGTCTTGCCGTTGCAGCAATTCCAGAAGGACTACCGGCTATTGTAACCATTGCCCTGGCGTTAGGGGTGCAACGTATGGTGAAACGGCACGTGCTGATTAGGAAACTGCCATCGGTAGAAACCTTGGGATGCACCACGGTTATTTGCTCAGATAAAACCGGCACTCTAACCCAGAATGAGATGACGGTGAAAAAGATCTTTGCCAATAGCAAGACCGTGGATGTTTCAGGAACGGGTTATGCTCCGGTAGGAGATTTTACTATCAACGGTACGCCTCTTTCAGAAACGGATGAACGATTCGTAAAGCTCGTTTTGGGTATAGGAATCCTGTGCAATAATGCGCATCTGAAAAAAGATCATTCTGCATGGACGGTTCTTGGAGACCCTACCGAAGGCGCCATTTTGAGCGCCGCTGCGAAGGTCGGCCTCTGGAAGGAAGATTTACAGAAGACTTTTCCCTTCGCTTCAGAGATCCCCTTTGATTCTAACCGGAAAAAGATGTCCATCGTCACGAAGACGCCTCACACATCCCTGCTTGTTTGCGTGAAAGGAGCAGCAGATGTCATTGTAAAAGATTGTGTAAAAATTTACACCAACGGAGAACTGAGAGATCTGAGTGAGGATGATGTGAATGTGATAGTAAACAAAAACAATGAGATGGCAGGAGATGCTCTCCGTGTGCTTGGTATCGCATTTAAACCTATTGATCCGGAAGCGATTAACCCCGCACCTGGAATTGTAGAGAAGGATTTAATTTTTGCAGGTTTATTAGCCTTGATTGACCCACCCAGACCGGAGGTAAAGGATGCGGTCAACACCTGCCACAAAGCTGGAATAACGACCGTTATGATTACCGGGGATCATAAGAATACGGCTAGGGCAATTGGGGAAGAACTGGGATTTCTTGGTAATGAGGTAAAGGTAATTGATGGTATGGAACTCGACACAATCCCTGATGAAATTTTAGAAAAGCTGGTATCACAGGTGGCTATCTATGCCAGGGTTTCCGCAGAGCACAAACTCAGAATCGTGAAGGCGTGGAAGAAACAGGGCGCCATTGTTGCTATGACCGGTGACGGTGTAAATGATGCTCCGGCTGTAAAAGAGGCAAATATCGGCATATCCATGGGGATTACGGGTACCGATGTGACAAAAGAGGCATCTGACATGGTGATAACGGACGACAACTTTGCTTCTATCGTAGCCGCTGTTAAAGAGGGAAGAGGCATTTACGATAACATAAAGAAATCGATCCATTATTTGCTTTCGTGTAATACAGGTGAAATTCTGACGATGCTCTTTGCCTCAATATGCAACCTCCCCCTGCCTCTCTTCCCGATACAAATATTGTGGATAAACATTGCAACGGACGGGTTACCGGCGCTAGCGCTCGGCGTTGACACCATTGACCCTGATATCATGAAAAAATCCGCCAGAAGGTCGACCGAGAATATCATAGATAAAAGTCTCGGCGCCTTGATTATCTTTCAAGGTTTTCTCATTGCCGTCAGCACCCTTTTTGCTTATTTATATATTTTTTATGACACAAGAAATGAAAATCCAGGCCATTTATATTCCTGGTTCCTCCATGAATTGATACCCTGCTTTTCAGGTGCCAGATTATTTGGCGATCTCGAACGAGCAAGGACGGTTGCCTTCTCTGTGATGGTCGTCTCCCAGTTATTTCAGTCTTTTAACTGCAGAAATGCAAATCGCTCACTATTTGAAATTGGCGTGTTTACCAATACAAAACTCTTGTTGGCGGCAGGGATCTCCCTGGCTATGCAGGTCGCCATTATTTATATTCCCTATACAAGACATATATTTAAGGTTGTACCTTTGGGATTGCAGGATTGGATAATAGTCTTTGGGTTCTCCTCCCTTATTTTTGTCGTTATGGAAATAATAAAATGGTATAAACGAAAGGGTGTTTGACGAAACATCAGATCATGTCTTTCGCATCACCGGAAGCGAAATCTCTTTAGCATTGTCAGTGAATGATTTTAAATCCAAAACCAAAGATACATTTTGGATTATTATTACGACAAAGATATCATCATAAAAATCAATTCATTTAACCTGTAAACAATAGCTTTTTAGGAAAAAGAAGCTATACACGGCTCGCAACTTTCAACGGTGAGAATCTCTTTGCAAGATACAACTTCCTCAATAATCTCGTCCCCCTGCCAAAATGAAGGTTTTACAATAAATGACTTGGCTTTTAGCATCTTTACATATTTTCTTGAATCATCCTGAAATAAAAAGGTTATCTGCATTTATCGGTAATAAATAGCAGATTCATTTTGTGTGGATATGCATACAAACAATCTGACTATATCTTCCTTTCGAAATCGTTGGTGCAGCAGAATCACCATACCCCACTAGTTATTCAATGTGCCCGTTCTTGTTTCAATCCACGCTCCCGTGCGGGGAGCGACGGTTGTTGTGGGTGCTGCTGTGGGTGATGTGCCGGTTTCAATCCACGCTCCCGTGCGGGGAGCGACCTCAACAAGCGACCCGTGCTTTGCATATTCACGCGTTTCAATCCACGCTCCCGTGCGGGGAGCGACGCTTGGCCTATCAATCGAGACAATCCGCCTCGTGTTTCAATCCACGCTCCCGTGCGGGGAGCGACTTTTAGCCCGACCTTCGCAATTCGAGGGGTGTATGAGCTGCTAAGCCAGCAAATACAAGGG
>NZ_MJUW02000089.1 GCF_001753675.2 Candidatus Brocadia sapporoensis
TACAGGGTTAACCGTCATTGCATAACGATATGCTATAATCATGACATCCCTTCGGGATTACAGAATCAATATTTTGATCACCCATAGTGTTTGTGAGCGAATGTACGCTGAATAGTTACGAAAAAACCCGTAAAATTCGGTGTTGTTCGGTTAGAAATTCGCAGGTACGGTTTTGTCATACCCGAACGCTTTTATCGGGTATCCCGTGAACCCTGAACTTCCTGGATTCCCGCTAAAAACATGCGGGAATGACCTCTCGAGAGCAACAAAACAAGACGCGCAAATTTCTGGCCGGACAACATGGGTAAAATTCGTTGTTTTAAATGTTAGTCTCCCAATTAGGGTCATTTTGTCCAACCGTAAGCTTCTTCAGAAGGTATAGGCGCCCCGGCTTACCATGATATCGGAACTCCCATTCTGATTAAGGCTTGAAGAATCATCTGTATCCCGAGCGCAACCTGTAGTACACCGAGCACACTGCCGAGGATTTGCAGGGTTATAACGACGCCAACAAACTTTACTATTTTATGCGCGAACAGCATTGCAAGGAAATTTAAAACCATAATTCCCAGGAGTATTCCAAGAATGCCAAGTTGGCGAGTGCATTCCTGAGCCGCTGCCATGAGAATAATGAGAATTGCGATGCCATAGGGGGTGACGATCGTAGGAAACGAGAGGGGAGAAACTGCCAGAGCGAGTGTTGGAGGGGATGGTGTTTTTTCTCCGCGGGAGGAAGTCGAATACATCTGCATGATCATTTGTAATGCTACCAGGAAGAGAATAATCCCCCCCGCAAGCAATATGGCAGGAGGTGAAATGTGCAGGGATCTCATAGACCTTTGACCCAAAAAAGCAGCCGCAAGACAAGCCGTGGCAGAGACGAGGCTGGCGGTGAGTGCGAGTTTACGGCGAAATTTTGTATCTGTGTCTCTGGTTATCTGAGCAAACGGGGCTAAAATCTTCATAGGACCCAGCATGAGGAAGAAAAGGGAAAATATCCCGAACAGATCCAGGATATAGCCTGTCTGTTGATTATCGGAAGCAATTGACCGGAACTGACTGATGGAAGTTGTTTCTGCAATCGCCGGAGGTATCAAACTGAGGAAAACGATCATAATTGCACCTGGAAAAAAGAGCCTTTCTTTCATAGAGAGTACCTCCTTGTGACGATAAATAACCCCGGGAATAAACAGGGCTGTACCATTTGGTTTTTTGAAAAATCTTCAGCATGAATACTATTGTCTTGTGAGGCAGGTTTCAAACCTGCCCCTACGCTGTATACCATACCCTGTTTTTGTTGGAAGTTTTAAAAAAACCTGACCGGTTACTGCATTTTATCTTTTTAAACCGGCATCATATCAACCACCGACAGGAATTGTCACAATCGGAGCGCCTTCTTTACTTTCGGTCTCCGTGAGGGTAAAGACAAGCATGAGCGAGGAAAATAGTCTTTTTGATGGCAGGTCCCTATCATCAATCCAAAACCAGTGGTTCCGGTAAGGAATCGCAATGAAGGCATCCAAAGGTTTTTCCTGAGAACTGTGTATGCGAATCAGAGGCATTGGAGAGGCATCGGCAGCCGGTGGATCCTTTAGGGTTGGACACACTCGCTTCTCCGCTACATGCTCATCGGGCACCTCAATGTACGAAGCCAAATCCGCAAGGATTTCTAAAACCGAACGCGTAAGGATAGCGATCTCTTTATCATTCGTGGAAAACGAGCCATAGATTACCCTGAATTCATGCGCGTTGGGGTCGAGACCAAGTTCCTTTCGGGTGGTGAGGACGTCCGCCTCTAAAGCGGGATCTACCTTCTCACGGAAAAAGAGCTCGAGAGTCGCCTCTTCGGCGCCGTGTTTTTTAATCCGCATCCCCATAACCCCGGCAGTCTGGACCTTTCTCATCCGCTCAAGCAAAGGATAAAACTCCGGATCTGCCGGACGCGTCCTCACTCCCCCTCCGAAACGATTTTGTGTCCCGTTAATGGCGTGTATGCAGAGCCTGAAAACGAGATCGATGGGAAAACCGCTTTGAACCATACTGAGGAGAGAAGGGGGCGGAATGGGATTCATCAGTTTCTGGGCAAATTTTCCTCCTGTCATCGGGCTGAAGGTAATGGTGGGGCGATCAAAGTATCGTCCGACTCCTCCGATACCCAGGATATTTCCTCCGCCAAATCCCTCTTTAGGGCTGCTCAAGGAACTGTTCAGACTGATAGCACTATCCAGCGCATACTGACTGATAATAGAGGTTACATCCAGAAAAACAGGGGCGTCTGCATAGCGGATTTTTACGATATTCAAAAGCATCTGATCCATCCATGAATCAGAAATGGCCGTGGTATAATCAAACCGGTCACGCGCCAGGAATCGTGGTCCAATGCTGATGCAACCTGCAAGACCGGCGGCCAGGAGAAGGCACCATGCGCTGGAAAACCAACCTTTGCATATCATACGAATTCCTCTTTTTATCCGTTGCAGGTATCATGTCCAGGATATTACCCTGCGTTCGGAGAGGCACCTCTATTAATTAGGCTGGGTTTTAATAGACAAAAATCCAGCGATTTTTCACCCATCCGAAAATCCCCTTTCGGTAGGAGGATTTTCGGATGAGCAGGACAGGAACAGAAAATTTGAAGCTCCTCTCTGGTAGAGTACACCTGATAAAAGCCAATCTCCGTTACTTCGCTTATCGTTAAGAACGCCCGCTCAGCCTTGGTAGGCTGTCTCGCCAGTCAGTCACCGGCATATGTTTTACGTGATGATGACGCCGGTTAAACGTACTAAGAGGAGGGCAACGATTAAAGGGGGGGTATATGCGCAGCCCATTGCGTGAATACCCCCTCCTCTACAACATCGTAGCAAATGCTTTATTTGTTAATCTTCGTAATTTTTGTGCCCTGCAGGCCAAGTCCAGCCATCAATCCTTTCTGATCGACGAAAAACGCATAGATCTGGGATTGTGCAGTTGTGGTTGTCAACGCTTTTGCTGCGCCAATGTCCACGACTACAATGCTTGGACCAACCCCAAGCTCCCAGCCGTCGCTCTTGTTGAGCCAGGACATTGCAGACTCGCTCATGAAAAACAGCACATATCCGTATTTTTGCCCGCCGGCTTGCAGTCCGTAGGAAAGCTGAACGGTATTGTAATATCCAACAGTTCTTCCATTTTTCAGCAGAGAGCCTTCACCATATTGTCCGCCGACAATAAATCCTCCCTTGACAACGCTTGGGAAAACGAGGATGCCGACTGCCTTTTCTCCCAGCGCTTTTGCAGCCGGTGAATTTGCATATAGATTATTCAGGGTCATTTTGGTCTTAAGGTCGATTTCATGAGCGGTGGCCGCTCCGGCTTGATTTTCATACGCACAGACGCCTGCAGCAAAAGCAAGCACGAAAAGAATGACGGTCAAACGAACGTGTTTCATGGTTGTATTCTCCTTTTTAAATGATTATTTATCCAGTTTTATGAGTGGTATGCCTACCGCAAATTCATAATAAAGCGCCGCCTGTATCTTGTTCTCAATCTGGTAGTAGCGCACCACTTTAGTCTCGGGGAGCACTTCGCGGAACTTGGAGATGTATTTTTTGCGGAGCTTCAGCGTCAGGCTCTCAATGTTTATATACTCATCCAGCAGCGTCCTGGCAACGTCCTCCGTCATAGCATTATTGTTATAGGCATTCCGGTAGTCGCTGATCAATTTCGCGGAGCGTGCGCGAATCAGAAATAGTTCGTCCTGATACTGACTATAGATAGGCCAGAAGCCCTTTGCTTCATTCTCCGTAAGTTGCATATTATCCGCAACAATGAGTTTTTTGTCTGCGCGCACCTTGTCAACAAGTATTTGCATATTGTCCGCTGGCTTGTCCTGCGCGGATACCGTAACCGTCCATGCCATAGCAGCCATGAATCCCGCACAAAAGAGTTTATTTTTCCATTTTGTATTCATTCGTTTTCCTCCGTTTATTATTTTCCTGATATAAAATAGATATCCCCTTTTTCGTCCCACAGAAACCGTAAAGGCTTGCGGTGAACTTGAAATTGTTTAGCCCGCCTATATAACAAATCTCTTAAAAATATTCAAGTTAATTTTGATCTTCGTTATCGAATGTTCATCCCAGCCAAAACACGTACGGATAGAACACCCTCTTTTACAAGACGTTCTTTTTGGCTGCCCCACGTAAGCGTTGAGAAGGTGACGAGGCACATCGTTTCTCATATTAAAAAGTCGTATCACTTTCGTTTTTTGAAAAACTTCTGTGCCAATAAAAATAGCATGCATGGAGGAGGTAATATAGGGATTATCCCCATGCTCAAAGAATTCACCATTGGCGAATCTTCGTAACTATTCAGCGTACATTCGCTCACAAACACTATGGGTGATCAAAATATT
>NZ_MJUW02000079.1 GCF_001753675.2 Candidatus Brocadia sapporoensis
ATTGATGCATTAAGGCATCTAAAAATTAATAATAAATGGTCTTGACAAACCCGTCTACTTTAATCTACCGTCGTATCATCCAGAACTGAATTATCAAAAAATACTCTGGGGAACAATAGAATTCTATTGACTCGCAAAAAATGAGATGTTATACTTTTCTTTCTCACATGGGCGATTAGCTCAATTGGCTAGAGCACTTGCCTTACAAGCAAGGGGTCATAGGTTCGAGTCCTATATCGCCCACCATTATTATGATGAAAGGTTTTATCGCTCTATAAAATAAGGGGCCGTAGCTCAATTGGTTAGAGTACCAGACTGTCGATCTGGATGTTGCGGGTTCGAGTCCCGTCGGCCTCGTTTTTATCTCTTTATAAGTCACTGGCTTGGTTTCTTGATCCCCCCCTTAAAGACCATCCCCAAGGTGTCTCCAGAATTAAAAAAGATAGCATCTTAAATACTTTATCCCTTTTTTATTTTCATCTACATCTTGAAAGTAGCGAAACTTTTCTCGTCATCCTGGATTACTATTTCCTTAACGCCGCCTGATTATAAATATATTTTAGTTTGTAAACAAGATTATCCGAAGATAGGCAACTGCTAGTGACAGATAAGCCACAAAGGAAATGGCGAGAAGAATTTGCAATCGCTTCAGGGGATGCGCCCGCTGCGGCAGGCCTGGCGCCAGGATGTCGGTAAGGAAGATTGTAATAGAGGCATATCCCCAGAACAGCGTTTGCCCGCGTTGATATCAGCCTGAAGTGAAATTAGTCGACGCTGCCATCGTCGTTCCATCAGCAGAGGCGAATGCTCCGGACCAGAGAAATGAGAGTGTCATGAACAGCTATAGAGATATGTCGAACCAGCGATTCAGCCTGACGAAACTATGGAAAATGCTCTTGTCCGCAAAAAGGGGGTAGCGGCCGATCTCAATGATAGTGGGATATTACAGGAGGCAAGCAGGAGTCCGCAGGAAAAGAAACGTTAATCCGTATTTGACGACAAAATACGGACACCCGATCAATTCTCTGCTGCCCTGTGCAGGCGCAATCCAGACTATGCCGGGACCAGTGCAGCCCACCAGCCAAAGAGTCTGGGGCTGGTTTGCGTCCCGGCGATGCGAAGTTATTTGCTGAAATTATGTGCCATTTCTATGGTGAATTCTTTTCGTGTGAAAATCCCTTGATATATCGAACCCTTTCAATGACCGGCGGGTGTGAATAGTACAGGGTTACATAAAAAGGGTGCGGATAAGGATTGGTGAGATTGTCCTTTGAAAGCTTTATAAGGGCACTCACCATACTTTCGGAATTCCTCGTAAGTTCATATGATGCCCTGTCGGCCTGCCTTTCGTGTCTTCTCATAAGATAACTTACACATGGCGTAAAAGGGAATGAAAGAATATCGGCAATGAAAGCAAGGATTAAAAATTTTGCAAAAAGGGTATTCGTACGGATATGGAAAAGCGTTACGAGGGCGTCGCTTTGTATAACTTTAAACGAGAAATAAAGAGCTATGAATGAAAATATTTCAAATGCGACAATAATTTTCAGCATATGTCTTTTTTTCCAGTGTCCTATCTCGTGCGCCAGCACGGCCAGGTTTTCATCGTGATTCATGCTCTCGAGCAAGGTGTCGTACAGAACGATCCTCTTTGTCTTTCCAATGCCGGTAAAATAGGCGTTGGTATGTCTGCTTCTCTTTGATGCATCTACCCTTAGAATCCTGCTTGCATGAATACCGGCCCTGGCTGTTAATTGAACGATCTTTTCTTTTAGTGATTCATCTTCAATCGGGGTAAATTTATTAAAGAGAGGCTCGATGACGTAAGGGGATATATACATAACAAAGATGCTGAAAATAAAGAGAAAACCCCATATCAAAAGCCACCAGTAGTGAGGGCTCCACTGAATGAGCCAGAATCCTGCAAAGGTCACCAGTGACATCATAACTGTCGAAATAAGGAGTGTTTTTATAAAGTCAGACACCCACAACCGCGGCGTCATGGTATTAAATCCATATTTATTTTCTATTTTAAAGGTACTGTAAAGGCTGAAAGGTACGGATAAGAATTCGCTGCAACAAGATAAGAGTAAAAAAAAGAGCCAGCCCGAAACGATAAAGGACAGGTCCAGCGAAGCAATCCATGAATTGTAGAAGTTCAGCAGACCACAAAAAATAAATATGACGGTAACGGCGCTACTGAACATTGCCGAGATAAGGCTGAAACGGGTTTTCTCCGCTTCGTAGTCTATTGTCTTTTTCAAAAGGAATTCATCTATCTTTCCCTCAAATTCATGCGGAACGGATACTCCGGTTTTTCGCATGTGCTTGAGATTAAGATACTGAACCCAAGATTCAAAGGTCTCCTTGAGGATGTAAAGGCAGAGGACAAGAATAAAATATGCGTTCAGGTTAGAGTCCTCTTTGTTTTAGGGAATAGGCACATAGGGGCAAGAACACTCTCGAAAGAAGGTAATTAATAATGGAAATTAGATTATTTATTTCTTATTTAACCATACCAAAAAGGGATAGCGCAAGAGCAATTTTGATTTGCTTTTTGTATAATTTATTTTTGTTTGAGATGTATTGCTCGATATGTTATATTGCATTCTTTCTATTTTGTACAATGGACAGTTTTACAAACTAGCACCATGTATAGAGAAAAACACTACGACAAAGCCAAGCTTTGAGCAATCAGGGAACGCAAAGGAAATGGTCTTTTATCGGACGTGAGGTAAAGGCGCATGAGAATGCGTCTCTTCTCCTCTTGAAAAAGATTTCAATAAAGGAAGGAGAGGATATTATGATTGATAAAAAAGTAAAACCAATCTTAATTGCTGACGCGACAGACAATCATGAGGGCAAGGTAATGCAAAATCTTTTACGTAACATACGAACCATGCAAATTTTCAATCGCAATTCATCCAAACCAATGGCGCAGACAGTGGTAAAGAAAATTGGCCAGATAGCAAAGCCAGATACCAATGATCGTGCGTATGAAAATAAGGCTCTTCAGGAAATCCTCCGAACCGTTCATGTCGGAACCTTTAAGAAACACAGCCCCGTAAGAGAGACACGACATGGTAAAATTCTTGCAAATGCTGCAAAAGCAGCGAGGATTAAATATTTTATCCGGAGGTCGTTCGGTGATGCTGAACGTAGTGCCGTCATTCCACACACCAAGAACACATGGAATATTGGACAATATATGCGCTTCTGGCTTGCCTGTAACCATTTTCCATCCGGTTCTTTTCGTGCATAATAGTAATATGCCGTTTTACAAAGACAATTCTAACATTTTTAGCAAAAATACACATGAAACTGGCTCGTTACGATTTTAAAGTCCCGGCGGGATTGACTCACCTATTTTGTGCCTCGGATTAATAAAATGAAGGAGGAGAACCCAATGCAAGTGCTTATTCTTTATTACAGCACATATGGCAATGTATACAAAATGGCGAAACTTGTGGCAGAGGGCGTTAATGAAATTAAAGGGGCAGAACCCTTGATTCGCAAAGTGCCGGAATTGATTCCGTCGTCTGTTATTGAATCACGCGAAGACATGAAGGTTGGCAGAGAGATGCAGAAAGACATCCCACTGGTTACCCTGGACGACTTTAAAAGGGCTGGCGCAATTGCATTTGGAACACCAACACGGTTTGGAAATGTATCTGCACAACTGAAAAATCAGATTGACCAACTCACTTCGTTATGGTTTACAGGGGAATTAGAAGGTAAGCCGGCCGGCATATTTGTCTCTACCGCAAGTCTTCACGGTGGGCAAGAGACGACGATTTTTACCCTGATGGCTCCGCTGCTGCATCTCGGGATGATCCTGGTTGGTGTGCCATACTCTGTTAAAGAGCTTTTTTCGACGCAAGGCGGTGGTTCTCCTTACGGACCTGGCCATATCGCCGGAGTGGACAGTAAGCGGGATATCGATCAGCAGGAAGCGACGATTTGCCGTGCCCTTGGTAGACGGCTTGCCGAGGTCGGACTCAGGCTACAAAAGAAATAGCTATCTGGCAACTGCAGTGAAATCCAATAGTTGGTAATGAAGGAAAATGGTATATACACAGCGTCATTAATCAGATACGAATATGTCATTCCCGCGGAAGCGGAAATCCAGAAAAATACGGGATTCCGGGTCAATCCCGGAAAGACAGATAGATGTATACTTAGGTCGCTATGTATAGAATCAGTCCTCCAGTTGCTCCGGCGGACTGGCTACCCATAAAAGAGCATCGTTGTGGTACTCTTTAAGAGATACCCTCCGTTTTATTTTTTTAATTGGGAATAGTACTTTGTTAAAAATTTAAGCGGCGAATTTTTTCTTCAGTCGTTTCGATTTGATTTTGAAATAAT
>NZ_MJUW02000095.1 GCF_001753675.2 Candidatus Brocadia sapporoensis
CCTAACTATTCTGAGAAAATATTCTCTCTCACCATCCGTTTCGCTGAATAGTTACAAAAATAAAGGACAAATTTGACATTTTTTAATGAAAACATGAACAAAAATAACCCCCGACAGAGTTGACATTGCCGTGCAGAACAACAAAGAAGTGCGTGATACAATTTAATAAACATGAATAACAATGCCCATCTGACCACTTGAAAGCGTGTTAAGAGAAAAGATTTATTTTCGCTTGGTTTTTTCCTGATGTGTTGTTTCCTGTGCTTGTTTAATACCAATACCTTTTCGATAAATATCCCACAGTTGTGAGTGTACTTTTTCAGGGACAAAGTTAAAGTTTTTATATGACCACACCGTTATCGTAGACTGAATAAGTCCCATAAAGACGATTGCAGACATCTTGGGAGTAACGTCCTTTTTTAATAATCCTAGCTCTATTGCATTTAAAATCAGCTTTTCTATCCTTTTGAGATACTTCTGTATCAGTTTCAAAATCTTTTTGCGTATGAAGGGATCACCAAACTGCAGAGCCCCCATGATAACAACAAAGGATGTTTCGCGTCTATTTTTTGCCAATGTGAGTTGAGCTAACAGAATATTTTTAAGATTTTGTATTGGGTCTTTTTCTACCAGTGCGTTATCCACAGCTTCCATAAGCGTTTCCTCAATGTTATCTATTAACAAGCTTAATATATCTCTTTTGCTCTTAAAATGCCGATAGATTGCCCCCTTGGTAGTTCCAATTTTTTTTGCTATTTCGCTAATGGTAACGTGTTCAATCCCTTTAGAAGAAATAATGCTTCGAATAATATCTACAATCTGTTGTCTCCGAATTGCTGTAGATTTTCTATTCTGCACAATGTCTCCTTTTGTTAATGCCTGAAAGTAGATTTCTCGAATAAGTTGACATGTAATATGGATAGCATTATTTCTTTTTTTCGTAATGACAACTTCCTACGAATATTCATCATAAGCAATGTATTGCTAGTATATTATCATATTTGCAAAAAACAAGCTGATAAATAAATTCCTTCACCTATAGTTTTATTGTTAACATTCAGTGAGTTAACAGCTAAGTATTTAAGGAACTAAATAAATATTTATTTGCCGTGAATTGTCGTCGAGATATGTCTCGCCAGGTACCTTCGCTAATTCAGCACGAATCGTATACGTGTCTTCTTTTAACCCTTTAGTATCCCAGCTATAAACGACTTTTTTTGAAGATAAGCTATCCAAGGTGTGTGCATCGCGCCCTATAAGTTGCCTTGTATTAAGGCAGGTTACTGTCAGAATTGTTGTCACTTTTTCCGTTCTCTCATTGCCAATGTTAATCTCAACATTGACTTTATTTCCAATAGTTTCAAGCAGAGGAAGGTCCATTGAGACGATCATTACACCGTGCACAATTGGCTCGTATTTCCTCTTTTCGTCAGCAAGACCGTCTGATAAGCCACACACGAAAAAACAGTATAGAATAACCGCGCAATTTATTCCATAAGCTTTTTTATAATGTCTCATCATAATAGTCTCCTTCATCCACAAAATCTAATATCAGAAAACGTTAATGCGCCCCCATTCGAAGTGTCCGGTTCACATGACTTATCAATGAGCTAATAGATGAATACAAACACCTATTAGCTCATCTTTATCATTCGCACTTTTTAAGCTTTTTCTATTTTTATTAACTCGCCATTCAGATACTTCTTCATAAAGTCATTTTCGTTCCCGGTGGTATACCCGGTCTTCGCCGGATCCCACAATCCCTTACCACCCATGCCGCCATCCTCTGCCTTGGTAATTTTCACCAAAGTCTCCTTTGGAACCGTGTTGATACCGTGGTTATCCGCCTCATAGCCAAAAACAAACTTCATGCTTGTCTTTGATTTGTGGAATAAGCTGTCCAGTTGATGCATCGGCATAGACCAGTCCCTGGTAATACTCTGCTGAGAACCGTAACGAAAACTGGATTGATATCCTGTACCTGCCGACAGCGCTCTGCCATCTGGTCTCGTCTCATGAGCCTTTACACTTTTTTCCGTTGAAATCCATGCAGAATGTTTCATCATCGTTACTCCATATGGATAGGATGAGTTATACTTTGCCCTCAGCATAAGCCTCGAAACCTTATAGAACGGATCGCTTGGCTTCCAGCCCTCATAAGGTCTGTCGGCTGGATTTGCATCAACATAGACATAATCACCGTCATTGATACCCAAATCTTTAGCTGCCTGCGGGTTTATGTTAACTTGATGCTCGCCGACACCGGGCATCCTCTTGTCCATCCTGTAGGGATCTCCAAAGTTATTATTCCAGATAAAATTCCAGTCTGTTACCGCCCATTGCGAATGCACCGTATGTCTTGACTTCGGTGTTACACAATAGAACTTGTACCCCTTCTCCCACAAGAAGTTTTTTGTTTGCTTCGTATCAGACCATGACTTTTTGATGTTCCTGACCGTTCTCTCATCCCAGTGTTCTGCATTTTCTGGAATTCCATAATCATCCGGACGAATATGGGGATTGGTACTTACAATGACATTCGGAAGGTAAGGAGTTGCCTCCGGACCTTCACGATGCACGATGAAATTTTCACCGTACTCTATGATCTCTGGCTCGTCATTGTAAGCCTGTAACCTTCCCGTTGGCGTATAGAATGGAATACTCTCGTGCACCTGCTCCCAGAATGGGTGCCTTGGGTAAGTCCTGTATAGCAGCAATGCAACGCCGGGCTCCCCATATTTCCCATTCATTATATCGTCAAAAGTATAACCCTTAAAGGTCGTACTCCCATCCAGCAACCTCTGGATATACACTTCGGGTCTGCCCTCTAAGGCAAATTTCCAGAAATCCCTGAACCGCATATCTCTGAGCAATTCCCCTAATTTCGCTGCCATACCTGCAAGGATCGCCACGTCGTCCTTTGTGTCATTAACAGGCCTTATACCGCCTTTCCATATCTGAACAAATGGATTAGAGCATGAGCTGGTAATCTCATGAGTCTCAAACTCCACCCAGGAATTAGCCGGGAAAGCAAAGTCTGCATACTCAATGGAACCGGTCATCTCAATATCGGTGGACATAATTTGCTCAATATTGGGATTCACATTCCTAAGCATTTGATACACATGCTTCGCATTATTAACCAGATTCACGTTGGTAAACCACATGATCTTGGTCGGTGTCGGCATGTGCGTCTTCCCCGTAAAGCATTTGCGTCCGTACTTGGGTGTATTAACGATCAATGGCCTGTCATTGTGATTCCAGTAGGCCACCTCTTCGTCATAGGCACGACCCTTTACTTTCAGGTCCATTGCTGGTGCATTTGGGTCAAGATTTGGATTAAAAACATCCTCCGCAACCCACCCATAGAATCCGGGACCACTCCACTTTGAGCCCTGAAAATTAGCAGCCTTGTAGTTACCGGACCAGGTATGTGAACCAGAACCTTTATATCCTATGTTGCCGGTTAACATAAGAGGTAAATAAGTCGACCTGTTAAACAGTGTTGCATGGAACCAGTGGTTAATACCCTCGCCATAATGAATCGCCACAGGTTTTATGGTTGCGATATCGTGTGCCAGTCTTTCGATCAATTCTTTCGGAGAATTGGTTATTTCAACGACGGTGTCAATGTCATAATCTTTAAGATGTATCTTGTACATCTCAAAGAGCGGCATAACCTCAATCTCTTTCCCATCCACAGTTTTCACCTTGAATATTCCATCCAAGGCAGGATCAATGTCTTTAGCAACTAGTTTATCACCAACATCGTCCCTCGTAATGGCTTTAGGACCATTCGTCTTCGTATCCCATACCACAAAGTCACCAATAATTTCCCGCTGGTCGTCGTGCAAACCATGAATCTTATAACTTACACCCTGAGAAATGTCTTCCAATTGATAATTCGGGAAGATATCCTTTGCCTGCAGTCTCTTCAGGGTATCTGTCCTGACAAGCATCGGGAAATCAGTAAACTTCTTTACATAATCTGCATCATACAATTTCTCATCCATCAAGATCTTGGTTATACCCAGGAATAATGCCGTATCGGTATTGCATCGAATCGGTATCCAGTAGTCCGCTTTTTGGGAAGACGGGCTGTACTCTGGTGTAATGACAACAAGCTTTCCGCCTCTTTCCATAACCTCCGTAAGCCAATGAGCCTCTGGCATCTTGTTTTCTATAAGGTTCTTTCCCGTTTGAATAACCAATTTAGAAAACCGGATATCATTCATGTCAACATCAGAGGTCTGAAGTCCATGAACAAATGGGTGACCAGGCGCCTGATCACCGTGCCATGTATAGTTCGACCAGTTCCTCCCACCGAGTGCTTTATCTGGCCCAACTCCCCTGT